>JBMLRK010000158.1:0-10740 GCA_049241065.1 Spirosomataceae bacterium | reverse complement strand
AGGGAAAATTTTACCGCTATTGAGAACGACTTAGCAAAGTGTATTCCAGAGTTTTCAAGAATTGAACTCGACCCTATTGAAATTAAACAAGAGGATGATTTGTTTAAAATCTATGGAGATAAAACGTTTAAAAGACTTGGTCTCTATGATACAAAAGGAAAAAAAACCTACTGGGCTGATGAAGTTTCAGAAGGGGTTTTGTATTTCTTGGCTCTTCTTTGCATCGTTCACCAACCTAATCCTCCTAAGTTACTGCTCTTAGAAGAACCCGAAAAAGGGATTCATCCAAGACGTATTAAGGAGGTCTTGGATTTTATTTTCCAGTTAGCAGAAGACAAAGATATTCAAGTAATTATGACAACTCATAATGAACGAGTATTAGACGAATTTGAGGATATTCCCGAAGCAGTTTTTATTTTTGATAAGGATGAAGAGGGAGCAACTATAGTTAAAAACCTCCTCAAAGATGTTATTGAACCTTCGGATAAACTAATGGAGAATAATAACGTCCCTAAAATTAAGTTTACAGAATCATTGGGTTCGCATTGGATAACTGGATTTATAGGAGGTGTCCCAAGATGAATATACTAAAATATGGCTATTTCGGTGAAGATGAAGCCCATCGAATTTTCTTGGAAAAGTATCTTGAGCAATTAGTGAAGTACCTTAATTTAGAGAATGAACTCATTTTTGATTTTGACTTAGAATTCACATACAGATTTAAGGCTCGGAATAAATCAGACGTAGATAAGCTTTTTGCAGAGGCAGTACAGCAAGGGTTTATTAGCTACCAACAAGATATTTTTTTTGTTGGTAGAGATTTGGACACGTTCCTGTCGAGCGAATTTGTCGAAAAATCATCTTCTATGAATAAGCAATTAGGAGATAAATTTAGGGATAAGACCTTCTTAATGATTCCTGTTCAATGTATTGAACATTGGTTATGGTATTTAAAAACAAAAGCCGAGAATCCTACTTCGACAAAGAATGTATCCCTAGAGTCAAAACCGAATAAAGAAGCAAAAATCGCACTGTATGGAAGTGCGAAGGTATCGAACAATCATTCCATTCCGATTGTCCAAGAGCTTACAAACGTTATTGATATACCCCATTTGGAAAGCTGTTCTATCAGTTTCAATGCCTTTCATAAGCAAGTAATAAAGTTTATTACGAATTTATCCTAGTGATTTACCTCCTTGAATCACTAGGATAAATAGGCTATACCTCCTCACTCCTTCCCATACCCCAATCTTTACACAATCTTCATACAAAAAGGGGGCTTTCTTAATGTTTGAGTGCTAACATTGTCTTTTATTTTTCATCAAAGACATCCACTTCCTCATGAAAGTATTCCTTGTACTTGTCTCCCTCCTTTCTGGCTTTTGCTTGTTTGGGCAGTCGAAACAAAAAACGATTTTAGAAGTTCCGGGCAAAGAGCAGTATTGCCAAATTAATGAAAATGGTAAATCGGTTTTGCCGAGTGGTCGCTGGGTTACGCCTGCGGGTTCGCTCGTTCGCATTACGAATGACCCTTTCGGAATGTGTCTCTCGCCCGATGGCAAAAAGGCTGTTACCTTGCACAATGGCGTTTTTACCTTGATTGATGTGAACAGCTTGGCAACGACTAGAATTCCGTCTTACGATAAAAAGGAAATACAACCTCTTTCTGCTGGTTCGTTTATTGGCGTTGCTTTTGGGGATGACAACAATACGCTTTATTTGAGTGGTGGCGACAACGGTTCGGTCATTGTATATGATATTGCTGCCAAGAAGACTATCGACTCCATTTCGCTAAATGGGGTAATTGAGGGTAAAAAATATGACGATAGCTTTACTTCTGATTTAGTTTATAATAACCAGGAATTACTGATTTTAGACCGAGGAAATTTCCGATTGGTACGGTATGATTTGACTACAAAAACCTTAACCAAGTCGATTGATGTGGGCAGACAGCCCTTTGGTTTAGCCTTGAGTAAGGACAAAAAAATGGCTTTTGTTGCCAATGAAGGGATGTATGCATACCCGATGGTGGATGGAATTAACGAAAAGAATTTTAATGAAAAATTGATTTCAAGACATCCTTATGGCGACAACACCAAAGAATCTATTGAAGGCACTACGGTTGACGGTCAATTTGCCCCAGGGGTCGGAAGTCCACTCGCTCCAGAGGCTATGAGTATTTTTTCGATAGATCTTCAAAGCAATCAGGTGGTAGATAAATACAAAACGGGCTATCAAATTGGTGAAATGATTGAAGATGCTGAAGTTGTTGGCGGAGCAAGTCCGAATTCGATTGCCGTGGGAAGTCAATTTATTTACGTAACCAATGCTACCAACGATAACATTTCGGTCATTGATTATAAAGCCCATAAAATTATCGCTCATATTCCGATTACCATCGACCAACGAATTGACAAATACAGAGGAGCGTTACCTTTTGGTATTACCTTGAGTAAAGACGAAAAAACGCTTTATGTTGCTCTATTGGGCATGAATGCCATTGCCGTAGTGGATGTAAATCAGCGTAAAACGATTGGACTTATTCCTTCTGGCTGGGGGCCAACAAGGGTGTTACTTTCGCCCGATGAAAAAGATATTTATGCCATTACTTGTCGTGGCTTAGGTGCTGGGCCAAATGGAGGAAATGGTTTTATTGCTCCTCCTCAAGGAACCTACATTGGCAATATTCAACTAGGGAGTTTTCAAAAAATCCCGTTGCCCGATGCTGCTACCTTGAAAGCCTATACCGCACAAACCATCGCTAATACCTTTGTGGAACGTAGCAAAACGATTGATAACAATCCCTTACCAATCGACCCACAAGCGAGCAAAAGTCCCATCAAATACATCGTTTACATCACAAAAGAAAACAGAACGTATGACGAAGTGTTTGGACAGCTTAAAACGGGGAAGGGCGACTCTACGCTCGCAAGATTTGGCGTTAACTGCGAATATACCTTGACGGACAGCCTTCGTGCAAAGAATACTCATACGAAAGTCTCGCCGAATCATCATAAAATTGCAAAAACCTTTGCCTATAGCGATAATTTCTACTGCGATAGCGATGCGTCTATACACGGACATCACTGGATGGTGGGCGTTATTCCGAATGAGTGGGTAGAGGCAAATTCGAGCGTAGATAAAACGGCAAAATATTTTAGTAAAGCAGCAGGCAGACGTTTCCCTGGTTCAACGGGTAGTATGGACCCCGAAGATTATGCTGAAAAAGGCGGTATTTGGGAAGCTATGGAACGTAAAAAAGTATCCTTCTATAATTTTGGTGAAGCGAACGAAACCGCTCATGTGAGAGAAATTTGGTCAGATACTGCTACAGGTGCAGGGCATGGGGTAATGGTTCCGATGCAAAAGGCTTTGTACAGTAGAACAAGCCATAATTATGCGGGATACAATACGAATATTCCTGACCAATTTAGAATGAATCAGTTTGAAGATGAATTTACGAAGATGTGGTTGACGGGTAAAGCCAAAATGCCTTCGTTGGTGACGGTTCAAATTCCGAATGACCATACTTCCGACCCAAGACCAGAGGATGGTTATTTTTCGAGAGCTTCTTTCGTGGCAGATAACGACTTGGCTATTGGACGTATCATGCACTTTTTATCAAGAACACCTTACTGGAAAAATATGTTGGTGATTATTACCGAAGACGACCCGCAAGGAGGTGTTGACCATATTGACGCTCACAGAAGTGTATTGATGTTGGCAAGTCCGTATATCAAAAGAGGCTATGTGAGTAATACACACGCTAATTTTGGTTCTATTTTAAAAACGATTTATAATATTTTGCACGTTCCGTATGTAAACCAATACGACGTAACGGCTTCGTTATTGCAAGATTTTTTTACTACGAAACCAGATTTTAGTCCTTACAACATGGAAATGCACGACTCTAGGGTTTTTGATGTAGAAAAGGCCATGAAAAAATACCACAGAAACATCGACTGGAAAAAGGTAATGAAAGGTCCTGACATGGACGACGTAGATGATATTAAAGAGAATTTCAAGCAGAAATAGTTTGGGTAAACGGATTTCAGAGTGATTAAAACTGTTCATACGTTCTCGGCACAAGTGAATAAATTAACCTGCTGAGTAGAATGGCTTGCCTAGTTACTAACAAGATTATGGAACGGATTAAAATCCGTTTACCCTTTACATCCGCCCTTCAAGTCACTTCCTTGTGATGGAGGGCGGATGTTTCTTTTTTGTAAATTCTTGTATATTTGTTACGTCATTAGATTTATCCATTTCGATAGTAACCATACATAAACATTACAAAATATGACTACGCTACAATTAAATTTTACGTTAGTTACTGGCGATAAAGACCTATTAGAACATAATCCATTCAAAAAAGCTCAAATTATTAACCCTAGTGATTTTGAAGGATTCTTAACATCAATTCACCCATAGCTTGATAAATTAATAAACTATTTTGGTATTGAGTGGTTGTTTAGTTGTAAGGACTCAAATAAAAACAAGGCAATATATATCGCATACGACATATTTATATATATTTGTACTTCGATACTTTATCTAACACGAAAATCAATAAACAAGATGAATTCAGCTTTTTATGGCTTAAATGCCAAGACACTTCAAGGTAAAGAAATTCCGATGGAGGCCTACAAAGGCAAAACGGTATTGGTGGTAAATACAGCTAGTAAATGTGGTTTAACTCCTCAGTTTGAAGGATTGGAAGCCTTATATCAAAAATATAAAGGGGATGATTTTGTTATTTTGGGTTTTCCATGTAACCAATTTGGCAATCAAGAACCTGGTAATGAAAAGTCTATCGAAGAAGGTTGTATGCTTAATTATGGCGTAACTTTTCCAATGTTTGCAAAAGTGGATGTTAACGGAAGTAATGCTCATCCTGTATTCAAATACCTAAAGAGTAAATTGGGCGGTTGGTTTGGTTCGAGCATCAAATGGAATTTTACCAAATTCTTACTTGATGGCAATGGAAAACCTATCAAAAGATTCGCTCCCACAGTTAAGCCTTCCGATATTGAAGACGATATTAGAAACTTAGTGAAGAGAAAGAAATAGCTTAGAAGCCGAAATAATAATAATGTAAAATTTTGGGTGTTGAATTTTGGATTAAGTACTCACTAGTAGTAAGTTAAACCCAAAATTCAACACCCAAAATTCCATATCCCCTCTTATCTACTGTAAACATATCCTAATTGCTCGTCTTCGTCTTCAAATTCGAGTTCAGCGTCTTTCTCCCAAATTTCCATTTCGCAAGGTTTGCAATTAAACTTCAATTTATATTCGTTTTCGCCGTGTTTCAAGGTCAAAGGCTCTACTAACTTTTCGCCCATGGTGTCTCGTTGGAATCTGGCACATTTACCCAATTCGTATTTTACACAATACTTGGTCGTCATTACACGAGCTTTACCTGGGTCCCATTGCAATTCAAAGGCTTTTTCGATTTCGGTTACGCCATGTCTTTTATAAAAAGCTCTCGCCATTTTGTTAGACACGTTGAAGGTATAATCCAGCGTTTTTACAGGATACGGATGATCCGTTTTGGTGATTTGGAATTCTTCACGGTGATATTCTTTTACACGAATATCCACTAATTTCTCCAATACTTCCCTTCTCATTTCATTCACCTTAGAGATTGGCAAGAACCAATTATTGGTAAATTCAACCTCCAATTCATCGACAATAAAAGGAGTATTTCCTGTTTTGGCAAGGTTCTTTTTGATATTCGGAATAACGGATTCCTGACTTTTTGCTACTTCTTTTGCCGTATCGAATGACATGGCACTTTGATGCCCGTCTTCATCGGTTGCTAACAACTGGAAACCATTTGCCGTTTCAGTAAAATGCAAGGAAACACCGATTTTACGCACTGCACTGTTTTCCTTTTCAACCATTTTGTTGAATTCAGCATCCGAATTACGGTAAATTACCGTTCCTACTGGCAAGGGTTTAAAGGTATTTGGCACAACTAAATCATTGATAATGATGTTAATTTGAGCGCCATCTGGTTCACCTTGTTCGTTGATAAAATACAGTCCATCGCCATTGTTCAATTTCTCAAAATTCTCAATCACATAGCCATTTGCACGTACTTCAAGCAATGTACCTATCAACTGCCCTTGAGACTTTGGACTTTCCCACGACCCAATTTTCTCTTTACGCTTATTCACAAAGTAGTCGGTATAACCTCTGTTAAAACTTCTATCCATTTCTGGTTCAAAGTTGTAGAACGTTCTACCCGAAGAGGCCTTCTGGTATTTATCCGTATTAGCTTCTAAGAAGCTATCTAATTTTTTACGTAAAAAAGACGTATTGTTTTTTACATAAACAATGTCTTTCAATCGCCCTTCAATTTTGAAAGAAGTAACACCCGCCTCAATCAGATTTGGAAGTTGGTCACTCAAATCTAAATCTTTGATAGACAATAAGTGGCTACTTTCAATCAGGGTTGTACCTGTTCCATCAATTAATTGATAAGGCAAACGGCAGTTTTGAGCGCAAGAACCCCTATTGGCACTACGTTCGCCACCTGCAATACTCATGTAACAATTACCACTGAAGGAAACGCACAAAGCCCCCGAAACGAAGAATTCTAATTCAACGTCCGTTGCTTCGCTGATTTCTCTTACTTGGTCTAGGTTTAATTCTCTAGCCAATACTACCCGTTTCATTCCTGCATCTTTCAAGAATTTAACATGGGCAGCATCTCTGTTATTTGCCTGAGTACTAGCATGAATCACGATAGGTGGAAGTTCCATTTCCATGATTGCCATATCCTGAACAATCAGGGCATCTACACCAATATCGTATAACTGATAAATCAGTTTTCGACAAGCCTCTAATTCGTTATCATATAAAATGGTATTAATAACGACAAATACTTGGGCTTTGAAAAGATGGGCATATTTCACCATTTCTGCGATGTCTTCTACAGAATTGGTAGCATTGGTACGAGCGCCAAACTGTGGAGCTCCAATATATACAGCATCTGCACCCGCATTAATTGCGGCCATACCTTGATAAAGGTTTTTAGCAGGTGCAAGAATTTCTATTTTCTTTTGCATACGATATTACGTACTGTGATTTAGTTTGAACTACAAAATTAAGGAATAGTTAAGAGAAAAGTAGAATATAACACAAAATAACTCACTCTAGCACTCCCTTTTAGTAAAGCATGGAACGTGGTTATAACTCCCTATTATATCTAAATTGCTTTATACAGGATTCTTTACAACTACGTATCACCAAAAACGAAGACAAAAGCGAATTTCTCAAATCCAAAAAAGCATTATTTTACAGTTTAATACCTGAAAATTAATAATAGAAGAACTAAAAATTAACAGGTATGCAAATTTTAGCCTATTTATTATCTAAAAATAAAGGATTTGTAAAATTTAATATTAAAATCTGGGTTCTGCATCCTAACTTCGTTTCCCAAACAAAAGGCTCTACTTGTTTGGACTTCCTCCACAAAAATCCTTCTGTTTTATTTCATCTTTAAACTATCATTTCATGCAACAACTTTCCACAACGTTCAAGTATGTGATAACCTTGTTGGTTTCACTTTCACTATTTTTTTCAGCAAATGCTCAAGTTACCTCCTCCTCCGTCAGTGGTGTTATCACAGATGATAAAGGAGAAGTTCTTCCTGGAGCAAGCGTAATTGTCATTCACGTACCTTCTGGTACTCGCTACGGAACAGCGACCAATCCAGTAGGACGTTATTATTTACCCAATGTTCGTGTTGGTGGCCCTTATTCAATTCAAGCAACTTTTGTTGGGTTTAAAACCGCAAAAATGGAGGGCGTTTCGTTAAACCTTGGTCAAAAGTTTGTGCAAGACTTCAAATTAGTATCCGAATCTTCACAACTAAGTGAAGTGGTGGTAAAAGCCGATGCAGTGATGAACAACCAACGTACAGGAGCTGCCACCAACATTTCGAGCGAGCAGTTAAGAGCACTTCCTACCATTTCTCGTTCTGCCAGTGATTTTACAAGATTAACCCCCATGGCAGGCGAAAACAACTCCTTTGGTGGACGTAACGGTCAGTACAACAACTTCTCGTTAGACGGAGCAATTTTCAATAACCCTTTCGGACTTGATGCTGCAACACCTGGCGGACAAACCGACGCTCAACCTGTGTCGTTAGATGCCATCGACCAAATTCAAGTAGCCGTTGCTCCTTATGATGTCACACAAGCAGGTTTTACGGGAGCTTCCGTGAATGCCGTAACAAAATCTGGTACGAACAAATTCTCTGGAGTTGCTTTTGGGTATTTCCGTAATCAAAGCATGACAGGGAAATCGGTAGCAGGTACAGACATTTTCGTACCCGATTTATCACAAGGACAATATGGTTTTAGCTTGGGAGGTCCGATTATCAAGGATAAATTATTCTTCTTTGCTAACATGGAAGTTGAGCGTCGTTCAGATTTAGGTTCTAGTTTCTTGGCTGCCAATGCGAGCCGTTCGGGTTCAAATATTTCCCGAGTATTAGAATCTGATTTACAACTGGTTTCAAAAACCCTTTTCGATAAATTCGGCTACCAGACAGGCCCTTATGAGAACTATCTGTTGAAACAAAACAATACCAAGGGAATTTTGAAGTTCGACTGGAACATTAGCGACGTACATAAATTATCAGCTACGTATAGTTTCCTTGATGCTTCAAAAGATAAAACGGCTAACCCCTCGGCAATCGGAAGAAGAGGTCCAGATTTTTTGACACTTCAATATGCAAACGACGGCTATACCATTAATAATAAACTGAGTACGGTATTGCTTGAGTTAAAATCAAACTTCTCGAATAAGTTTTCCAATAAATTACAAGCAGGATATTCCGTCTTTAACGATGCCAGAGATCCTTTTTCAACGCCTTTCCCAAGTATCAATATTGCCAAAAATGGCGTTCGTTACATCATTGCGGGTCACGAACCGTTTTCTATTCATAACCGTTTAGATCAATACGTGACACAAATCAACGACAACTTCAACATTTATGCAGGAAAAAACACCATCACCTTGGGCGGATCATTTGAGAAATTCTCATTCGACAATTCCTTCAACTTAGGTGCTTACCCTGGCGTATTTGCTCCTGATTATCCATCGGTGCAAGACTTTGTAAGTGCAGTAAAATCGGGTGCTTTAGACAAAGATGTTCAGTCGGCTATTGATACCTACAAAAACAATAATACCAACGGAACATGGGCTTTAGCACAAACTGAGGTAGGACAATTAGCGTTCTATGCACAAGATGAAATTCAACTTACTCCAAAATTAACAGCAACCGTTGGACTTAGAATGGATAAGCCAATGTATTTTAATACAAAAGAAAGAATAGAGGAGAACATTAAACGCAATGGTGCTTATGACCCAAGCGTAGTTTATTACGATGAGTCAGGCAAAGCAACCACGTTTGACCATACGGTTTTACCTGCTACAACGCCTTTATTTTCTCCGAGAGTTGGTTTCAATTATGACGTAAAAGGTGATCGTTCAGAACAAATCAGAGGTGGTTCTGGATTATTTACAGGTCGTTTCCCTTTTGTGTGGATTGGCAATCAAGTAGCGAATCCTAATTTCTATTTCTACTGTGTAACCGACCCTAACTTTAAATTCCCACAAGTTTGGAGAACTAATCTTGGTTATGACAAGAAATTGGCAAACGGTTGGGTATTGACTGCCGATGTCATTTATACGAAAGATGTAAATGCGATGATGGTGCGTAATTATGGTTTGAAACCACCAACAGGTAAATTGGCAGGAGCTGATACTCGTCCAATCTATAAAGTAAGTGACCGTGCCGACAAATTTGGCCCTACCAATGCCTACGTATTTACGAACACGAACATGGGCTATTCATGGAACATGACCTTCCAGGCACAAAAAACGTGGTCGAACGGACTCTATGTAAATTTAGGTTATAACTACCTCAACGCACAAGATGCAGCGTCTATTCAAGCGGAAATTTCAAGTGATGCTTACGACCGTAACCCAGCGAATCCGACACACTCAAACACCCCACTTCTTGGGCCTTCGGTATTTGGTAATCAACACCGTTTTGTGGGAAGTGCTTCTAAAAAATACAGCTATAGCAACGGCAAATGGGCAACCACCATTTCATTATTTGCACAATATGCAAAAGGCGGACGCTACTCGTACACGTATGCAGGCGATATAAACAACGATGGCTCTAGTTTGAATGACTTAATGTATATTCCGACGGATGCACAAATTGATGGAATGGCATTCTCGGTGAATCCGTTTGACCCAACTGCTTCGGCAACTCAGATTGCCAATCAAAAAGCTGGTCTAAAGGCATACATTGCACAAGACGACTATTTAAGTGAGAATCGTGGCAAAATTGCGGATAAATATGCAAGTCTTTCTCCGTGGTATTCTAGCTGGGATTTAAGCATTCTACAAGATTACAACTTACCCAACAAACACAAAATTCAGGTAAGTTTAAATGTCTTAAACATTGGTAATTTGATCAATTCAAATTGGGGCGTTCGTCAGGTCGCATCTATTACGAGCTTGGTACAACCGCTTGGCGTTTCGACCAACACCGCTACTGGCGTACCTACATACTCATTTGATACGGCTCAAAAATCAACGTTCTATAACGACAACGGCTTAGTATCTCGTTGGCAAGCACAAGTTGGCTTGAGATATATTTTCTAAGAATATTTTATTTAGTCAATTTTCAAACGCCATCTTCTTCGTTGA
>JBMLRK010000157.1:0-10992 GCA_049241065.1 Spirosomataceae bacterium | reverse complement strand
GGATATTGTGCTGCTACACGTACCCAAAGATCGTAATCTTCCGAAAAGGGTAACTGATAAGGAATACTAGGTAAACAACTCTTCCGAATCATAACACTCGACTGAACGATATAATTAACAAACAGTAGCAACGCTTGCAAATATTCATCTTTGATATAAGACTTCCTAAATCCACCTGTTGGTTTTCCGTTACTATCAATAATAGTTGCCCAAGAAGCTACTAGAGCAACTTTTGGATTTTTTTGCAAAAAATCATATTGTTCTTCTAAACGTGTAGTAACTGCTACATCATCCGAATCTAACCACGCTAACAAATCACCCCTAGCCTCTGTAATCAATCGATTTCGGGTATAAATCAACCCCAAATTTCCCTCATTTTCCAACACTCGAATGCGTTTGTCTTGATAACTTAATGCGATTTCGAGTGATTTGTCGGTTGAACCATCATTGAGGATTACTAACTCAAAGTCTTGATAGGTTTGATTTAAAATACTCTCTATCGCCAAGCCGAGATAGGCTTCGGCATTGTACATGGGCATTAAAACCGAAATAGTGGGATTGGTATTCATTAACGTTTCAATTTTACGAGTTTTAAACCTGCATCTAACATGCCATTTATTTCTTCTGATGCTTTGGTATAATAAAGCCCTACTACAAAGACCATACTGACCACAGCAGAACGATATACCAAATCAACCAACGTTAGGATAAAACTACCCGAAATTTTAGGTAGAAACAAGCCTAAAATCATGGTAGCGACAATTAAGCCAAGTAGCTTAAAGGTAGCTAGTGAAAAGGGTTGTAAACCAAATTTTTTCCATACCAAAAAGGTTCTCACCGAATTGTAATAGGTCATGGCAATCACTGCCGCCATAGAAGCTCCTATCAGATGCCACGTCGGAATAAAAAAGCTATTCATCACATAGAGAACAAAGACGAAACTAATCATCAAAATTGCATCCAATCTAAAATGTTTTGAATACGCCAAAATCATTCCATTTACGCCCGTAGCAAGGTCGATTAATTTACCAAAACACAAGAGCATAATTACCCACTTTGCCTCTGAATAATCGCTAGGTAAAATGGTCAAAATCGTGTCGATATTTACACAAACGCCAATAAATAACAGGCCTCCAAGTGCTAATTGTGTTAGGCAACTTTTGGAATAAATGATACCCACTTTTTTGTAATCTTGTAGATTAAGGGCATCAATGATAATCGAAGACGATGCTTTGTTCATCGCTATCAGCGACATTCCCATGACACTCGTAAACAAAAGGGAGGTATTATAAATACCTGTTTCTGCCAAACCGAGGTATTTATGAACTAAAATTTTATCTAACTGATTAATGATAATAGAAGACAATCCTGTGAAGGCACTCAAGGCACTGTATTTCAAATATTCGCTTTTATGTTCGGTCTTGAAAAAAGAAAAATCGGGTTTCAAGGAAAAGCCTTGCATTTGGGACGCTCTCACAAACATTAGGAGTGTTGGCAGAGAAATCGCCGCAATCCAAATCCAGATAAACACAGGGAAATCAACGAGTTTAAATGCCACAAATATCAGCGAACACATCACTAAAAAACGTTGTAGAAATTGGCTAAAAAACGTTCCCCAAACGGTATCGAACAATCCACGAGCATAATTATCGAAGACATTGAAAAAGAGCATAAAAAAGGAAATAACAAACAAGACCCAGTAGTAATCCTTAAACAAATGAGATTTCCCTTCGTTAGAACTTATAAAAAAGTCTTTGAAGATTAGCAAAATCGTAGAGCAAAGTAAAAAGCCTAATACAGAAGTCATGATTCCTAAAAATAGGTAGCCATTATGCTTTTTTTCATAATTTCTAAAATAGGTAAAAAAACGTCCGCCTGCCGCATTAAAGCCTAAATTTGCCAGTTGAATAATGGTATAGGTATAAGCCAACAACAAGCCCAAAAGTCCGTTTTCTTCCTTAGAAAGAAAGTGCGGAATAAAAAATAATTGGGTGATAACACCCACTCCTACGCCCAAGTACGAATAAATGGAACTCAGGATTGTCTGTTTTTTTATGATGCTCATTGTATCGTTTAAGACCTAAGGGTCTTTATTATCGTCAAACTTGGTAATTATTTAAAAGCCCAAAGTTCCTTTATTTTTTCGTATTTTTGTTTTTTTATAGATATTATCCAATAAACATGAAAATAATACAAAAAATGATATAATTTTTACAAGTAAAAGTTGTTCATTTTTTATTTTTTATTGTTAGATGTCAAAACATTAATTTCCTTTGCATTATAATTTTAAGCAAAACTAAACGCAATGTTCATAAACGCTATTGCAAGCTACCTACCCGAAGAAGTTATCACTAATGCATATTTTCAGGACATAAACGGACTGAACGATGAATGGATTGTTGAAAGAACAGGAATCCGTGAACGCCGCAAGGCATCATCAGAAGAAAATACGCACACGATGGCGGTTTCTGCGGTAGATACTATCCTAAACAACTTACCCTATCCGAAAGAAGAAATCGATTTGATTGTTGCGGCAAGTTATACGCCACACGACAATGTTTTCACGATTGGTCATGCGGTACAGCACCACTTAAATATCTCTGAAATTCCCGTTGTTACCATTTCGTCTGCTTGTTCATCTTTATTAAATGCCATTGAAATTGTGGAAGGTTACTTTGCAACCAACAAAGCTACGAAAGCTCTTGTCATTGCGTCCGAACACAATACTTCATACAGCAATGAAGCTGATACAAAATCTGGACATCTTTGGGGCGATGGAGCAGCAGTAATTTCCATTTCTAAAGAACGTACTTCTGAGAATGACTGGCAAATCAAGCAATTGATTACTGGCGGAGCAGCCAATGTTGGCAAAGCATCTGAAAGTGTGCTATTGAAACCACTTAGCAATGGGCTTTATATGCCTTATGGTAAAGACGTATTCATCAATGCTTGTACTTACATGCCAAAGGTTAGCTTGAAAATTATGGCCGATAATAACCTTACAGTAGAGGACATTGCGTACGTAATTCCGCATCAAGCTAATTTGCGTATCACCAAAAACGTAGCAGGGACATTAGGCGTTCCAGAAGAAAAAATGATTTCGAACATCCAATATTTAGGCAATACAGGCTGTGCAGGTTGTGCGATTGCGATGGATGAAAAGAAAAATATATTCCAAAAAGGAGAAAAAATTATTGTCACCGTTTTCGGTGGAGGATACTCTTACGGAGCGATGTTGGTGGAGATTTAATCAGTCAAAAGTATAAATAAAAAGCCACGGGTACATAAATGACCCGTGGCTTTTTTATGGAATTTAGTAAACGGAAAACAATACTTCGAAATATTTTTTATCTTTGTTTATTAAACGATTTCCTCAATCGAATACAGGCAAGGAACTAGAATGACTCCATGCCGAAGGGCCAGAAACTCTCAATTTAATTTTTCAATTATTAATAAAAAAACTATGTCAACAGGTTTAGACGCTCTTACCCAAGCGAATATCAACACATGGCTTACAGGTAACTATGATGATGATACAAAAAGTAAAATCCAACAGTTAATCGACGCAGGCAAAGAAACGGATTTAACGGATTCGTTCTACAAAAACCTAGAGTTCGGTACAGGTGGAATGCGTGGCGAAATGGGCGTTGGTTGCAACCGTATGAACAAATATACGGTAGGAGCTGCTACTCAGGGCTTTGCAAACTATTTGAAACAAAGTTTTCCAGATCAAGGAATCAGTGTTGCCATTGCTCACGATTCTCGTAACAATTCGCCCTACTTTGCTCGTGTAGTAGCGGATATTTTCTCAGCAAACGGCATTGAGGTGTATTTATTCTCGGCACTTCGTCCAACTCCAGAACTTTCATTTGCAGTTCGTCACTTGGGTTGTACTGCGGGTATTGTCATTACAGCATCGCATAACCCTCGTGAATACAACGGTTACAAAGCGTATTGGAACGACGGCTCTCAAGTAGTTGCTCCACACGATAAAAACATCGTAGCAGAAGTAAACAAAATTCAATCGGTTGACGAAATCAATTTTGCTGGAAATGAATCGCTTATTTCGTTCTTAGGCGAGGACATTGACACAGAATACTTAAAAACGATTCAAGCAAACAGCATCAATCCTGATGTAATTGCTCGTCAGAAAGACCTTAAAATCGTTTATTCTTCTATCCACGGAACAGGAATTACCCTTGTACCAAAAGCATTAGCCTTATTGGGTTTTGAAAACGTAAACGTTGTTGAAGCTCAGGCAGAACCAAACGGAGATTTTCCAACGGTTATCTATCCAAACCCAGAAGAAGCGGAAGCAATGAGTTTGGCAGTAAACTTAGCCAAAGAAATTGATGCCGACTTAGTAATTGCAACAGATCCAGATGCTGACCGTGTAGGGGCAGCCGTAAAAAATCCGAAAGGAGAATGGGTATTGTTGAACGGTAACCAAATGGCAAGTTTGATTATCTATTATTTACTAGACGCTTGGAAAAAAGCAGGTAAATTGACAGGTAACGAGTTTGTGGCTAAAACGATTGTAACGACCAATATCATCGACAAGATGTGTGAAACACAAGGTGTTAAATGTTACAATACCTTAACAGGTTTCAAATACATCGCAGCGGTTATCCGTGAATTAGAAGGCAAAGAGACATTTATCGGTGGTGGTGAAGAGTCTTACGGCTACTTAATCGGTGATGCCGTACGTGATAAAGATGCAGTTGCTTCTTGTGCAATGATTGCTGAGTTAACGGCTTATGCAAAAGACAATGGCAAATCGTTGTTCGATTTCTTGACAGCGATGTACATGGAAAACAATTTCTATTACGAAGGTTTGATTTCATTAACGAAAAAAGGAAAAGCTGGAGCGGAAGAAATCCAACAAATGATGGCTGACTTACGTAGCAACGTTCCTGCGACGGTAGCGGGGTCAGAACCAGTAACGGTAATTGATTATACCAACCTAACATCGAAAGACCTTAAAACAGGCGAAATCACTAGCATTCCTGAAGGATTAGGCATGGAACCATCTAACGTAATCCAATTGATTTTAGCAGATGGCTCTAAAGTATCGGCTCGTCCGTCTGGTACAGAACCTAAAATTAAATTCTACGTTTCGGTAAATGCACCGTTAACTAAAGCAGAAGACTTCGATGCAACGCTAGAAAGTCTGAAAGCAAAAGTAACAGCAATTCAAGAAGATTTAGGCTTAAAATAAGGCTAAAGATTTTATCCATACAAAGCGGTACTGACATCTGGTTAGTACCGCTTTTTTATTGCCATTTAATAAGTTTTGCGTACTATTTGCGGATAACTAGGCGTTAATAACACAACGTATAAGGTATATTTGTACTACTAGTCAATTTTAAAAATCGCCGAACATGAAAAAACTATTCACCCTCTTCAGCTTATCTATTGCTTTATTAGCAGTTTCATCAAGCAAGCTTTCTGCTCAAACATTCAAAAAAGGAGACAAGCAATTTAACGTAGGTCTTGGTCTCTTAGCCTTTGGTGGCTACGCCAGTGCCGAATTTGGTATTGAAGAAAACATTGGTATTGGCCCCATCGTTGGCTATACCTATTATAATTCAGGATTATTAGCAGGCTACTCTGGAGATTATGGTTATGGTCAATTTAGAGCAGGAGCTAGAGGAGCATATCACCTTGGCGATGTTCTTAACTTAAATGATGACAAAATAGATCCTTACGTAGCTGTAAGTGCAGGACTGGTATTTGACCGAGAAGGGTATTTATATAATTCATCTACAGGAGGAGTCGATTATAAAACGAGAACCCTACCTTTTATCAATCCTCGTGTAGGGGCAAGTATGGAATTATCAGACCAAATCAGAGGTTACGCCGAATTAGGCTGGGGCGGTTCTTGGCTTCAAGCGGGTGTTAGCTTTAAGTTCTAGCTACCAATAAGCATTCATAAAACAGCCTCTCAAAGGAATATTGAGAGGCTGTTCTGTTTTAGTATCCAATCTTAATTTTATAATTCAGCGGGATTAATCCCTATTTCACTTTCTTTTTTATCAGGTAAAAAGTATTTTTGACGATAAATCTTTCAAAACTATGTTCAAAAAATCAACTCTTCTTGTCTTTTTAGGTGTATTGCTTGTTCTTTCATCTGCATTTATTATTTCAACCAATGTGAAAAAAATTAGTGCTACGATGGTTTCCCGTTCTACAAGAGCAGGTAAAACCGTTACGCTAAAAGCTGATATTAGCTATCAATTAGCTGGAGGAAAAATGGTGAGTCATTTCACTCAACCGACCAATCAATACATTATCAATACCTCCAAAGGAGAGATCAGCATTTATGACCCTATCAAAAATACGGTTATTCAACAAGTAAACTACCTCTTTAGTACTGAAACGACTCAGTTCTTTTACTTTTTAAATAATCAAAAAGCAGATTTAGGATTAAGAGCAATGGGCTTTATCAACAAGAATACTCGTTTCGAGAAAAACTTGATGATTAGTACATGGTTAGCTCCTACCCGCTTATCTAAAGAGGTGAAACAGGTAGAACTTGTCCACAACGGAGCTAATCCAATTTATAGCAAGTACATTGGCGGAAATGGTCAAGTAATCAAAAAGATGTATTATTATAACTACCAAAATGTAGGAGGTATCGATTTCCCATTAGCCATTACACAGATTGATTATTTTTCTGCCAAAGATTCCGTGATTGCAAAAACAACCTATGCAGACATAAAAACAAACGAAGGTGTAACGAATAAATTACTAGAATTTACCATTCCTGCCAATGCGAAAGTACTTAAATAACCTTTGCTTTTTATGCTTCTTTCTTTGTTCTTCGGCAAGTTTGGCTCAAAATACAAGTACCGACTTGGCTTACTTAGTTCAGAAAGATAGTAGTGCTACAACGACGATAAAAGCACCCAAACGTAGCCTTTTGATACGCTTTAATCCACTCTATCTTTTTCTAAACGGCTCTTTAGTGGTGTATCAAAAAGTTATTTCGCCCCAATTTTCAGCGAATTGCTTGTTTGAATTATCCTGTTCTCGTTTTAGTCAGGCAGCCATTCAAGAATATGGTTTTCTAAAAGGATTAGCCTTAACTGCGGACCGACTAGCTCGTTGTAACCGTATTAGTGCCACGACCATCAATCCTTTTAGGGTTAATCAGCAAGGAAAAGTAATTGACAGCCCCAAGATGTATAAATCTGACCAATGACCCTTATCTCATACCGTAATTCGTTTTATCTACTACTCCGAAACTCAATGGCAATTATTTTTTGCCTAATAACGAGTAGTATCGCTTGGTCTCAGCAAATCAAAAAGGATAGCCTCTTTTTGCAATACTTATTGTCCAAAGAGGAACAAGCGGATGCCATCACACTGTTATCTCAGCTTCAACAACGTTACCCAGAATCGGTGCAGCATAGTTTTGAACTTCCCTATTGGAAGGGCTTGTCCTATTACTCATTAAAACAGCTAGACTCAGCAACTCACTATTTCGCAAAAGTAAAGCTAAGCAGTCCTTTCTATCAAAAGACGCTCTTTTTATCAGCTATTTCTTATAGTTATCTCAAGAATGTCACAAAGGCAGAAGAGATTGTATCGACGTTTTCAACATCAGATAGCCTCAGACAGGCAACGAAGACCTTTGAGTTAGCAGGAATGGCTCTTTTACAACGAAATATGCCTCGCTTTGACTCCCTAAGTAAGCACTTTTCCACCTCTTATTATCCCTTACAGAAACAACAGGATAATTTTAGAGATTACAAAAGTCTGATTCAACAACAGGGGCGAAAGTCTCCTCTAAAAGCGGCATTACTTTCGGCAATCGTTCCAGGAGCAGGTAAATTATATGTCGGAGGACAATTAGGACAAGGAGTTTCTACCTTCATTCAGAATATGATTCTCGGCTTACAAGCCTATGAAGGATTACGGAAAGATGGAGTCGGTAGTCCCCGCTTCATCATCTACGGAAGTCTTTTTAGCTTGTTTTATCTTGGTAATATCTGGGGTAGTGCTATAAGTGTTTCAATTAAACGACAAGAATTTAACGATAAAATGAATGAACAGATTTTATTCGATATGCACATTCCTCTGCGTACTATTTTCAACTAACGTATTCGGACAAGATTTTCATCGGGCAGATAGCCTGTGTAAACAAAAACAATATGCCTCCGCTTTGTTGGCATACGAGCAGGTATATTTTGAACTAAGTGAATTTCCTGATACCCTATTGACGGTTACGCAACAACAAGAGGCAAAAAATAGGTGTATCTTAAAAAAAGTATATTGCCAAAAAGCCGCAGGAAAATTTGAAGATGCCAGCAGAACAACCTTACGCTTTGATTTTACAAATTTATCCGATTCAGCTCAATATCCTTTACGACACGAAAGCGTTGTATGTGCTTATTTAGCTAATCAATATGAGGATGCTTTGGCTCAACTACAGCAAATGAAGTTTTTTGTAAAGGATAGCACGCTTACACAGCAAGAAGATTTCTGGGAAATTTTAGCCTTAACGCAACTCAAACGATACGATGAAGCAAAATCTTTATTTAAACACTATTGTGAACGCAAACAGGTGAGGCTTGACATCAATACGGTATTTGACTTTGCTTCCAATCCTCGCTTTGTAAACCCCAAAAAAGCACAAGCCCTTGCGACTTTCTTACCTGGGGCAGGAATGCTTTATGTAGGCAAACGAAGCGAAGGTTTTGTATCCTTAGGCTTACAAGTAGCTACCTTGGGCTTTGGAGCATATAATTTTATTCAAGGATATTATCTATCAGGCTTTTTTACAGGATTTGGCTTGTTTCAAGCATTCTATTTTGGAGGAATTCGACGAAGTGAATTATTAGCAGAACAAAAAAACATACAACTAAGCAAGCAATATACCGATAGGGTCACAAAAGCTCTTGTGGCGATAGCAATGCAATAAAACAAAAAAGCCAAGGACGATGTATCTTATCCTTGGCTTTTTCGATATATTGGCTAATATCAATTACCTCCCCACATGAAGAACTTAGGATTGTCTTCGTATTTAGAGATACCTTCTTTATTGACTAATGCAATCAATAAAACAACCCAGTCAACTGTAGCTACAATACCGCAACCACCCAATGTAAGGATATAACCTACACCAGTTAATGTAGCAGTACCCATGTAAAAACGGTGAACTCCAAGAATTCCTAGAAACCATGACAAAATAAATGCCGTTGTAGCATCTTTTCCACCAGAGATGGTTGTTGCAGGTAAACCAGTATTTGTTACACCTAATACGTTTGCTTCTGTTGTAGCAGAAGTTTCTAATGTAGGAACTAAACTTGCTACTTCAACACCACTATTCAACGTTGCTTCGATAGCAACATCGTCAACAATGTATTCAGAGGTAGATGCTAATGATTTTGTACATACTGTTAAAAACAGCATAGACGATAAAAGAACAATTTTTTTCATAACTCGAAAAGGGTTTAAATGAACACTAACGAACTACAAATAACCATTTTTTTTATAAAAGCACCAAATTAAACATTACTTTTTTAGCGTATGGTAATACTACGCCTCCACAGCTCTTTTAAACTCTGAGGTAAAGTGGAATTGAATATCTGGATTGTTCTGAATATTCATTCTCAAAATCCAATCTGATTCTGCCAAGAATACATAATTACCGTCTTTATCGGTTGCTACAAATTGACTTTTTAGACGGATAAACTCGTTTAATTTCGCTTGATCCGTTGCGGTAATCCAACAAGCTTTGGCAATATCACGGTGGTCAAAACGACATTTTGCTCCGTATTCGTGTTCCAAACGGTACTGAATTACTTCGTACTGTAAGTCTCCTACTGTTCCAACAATCTTACGATTTCCTAACTGGCTTTGCGTAAATAACTGAGCAACCCCTTCGTCGGTCAACTGCTGAATCCCTTTTTCCAATTGCTTAGATTTCATTGGGTCAAGGTTGATTAATTCCTTAAAGATTTCGGGAGAGAAACTTGGAATCCCTTGATATTGGAATATTTCACCTTCTGTTAAGGTATCTCCAATTTTGAAGTTACCCGTATCATACAACCCAACTACATCGCCAGGGAATGCCTCCTCGATGACCTCCTTCGCCTGAGCCATGAAGGTATAAGGGTTATTGAAACGTAAATTCTTATCTAAACGAACGTGTTTGTAAAACTTATTACGTTCAAACGTTCCCGAACAGATACGTAAGAAGGCAATACGGTCACGGTGCTTAGGGTCTAAGTTAGCGTGGATTTTGAAGATAAAACCTGAGAATTTTTTCTCCATTGGTTCAATCACACGTACATCCGTCTGGCGAGCTTGCGTACTTGGAGCGATTTCAGTAAAAGTATCCAACAATTCCTGAATCCCGAAGTTATTGACTGCCGAGCCAAAAAACACAGGAGCAATATATCCTTGAAGATACATTTCTCTATCGAATGGTTCATAAACGCCTTCAATCAATTCAACGTCTTCACGCAATTGATTGGCATCTCTTTCTCCTACTTGCTTGTCTAATTCTTCCGTCCAAATATCAACCGAAACGACTTCTTTTTCGATTTTAGTTTTGTTCGGATTGAAGATATTCAACGACTTATCAAACAAATTATATACTCCTTTGAAATTCTGTCCAATGTTGATTGGCCATGTCAAAGGACGTACATTAATCCCTAATTTCTCTTCCAATTCATCCAACAAATCGAACGGATTTTGCCCCTCTCTATCCATTTTGTTGATAAAAATGATTACGGGCGTATTACGCATACGACAAACCTCCATCAAACGTTCGGTTTGTTCCTCTACCCCTTTCACACAGTCAATTACCAAGATAACCGAGTCAACAGCAGTAAGCGTACGGTAGGTATCCTCCGCAAAGTCTTTGTGACCAGGCGTATCCAAGATATTGATTAAGACATTGTTATATTCTAACGTCATTACGGAAGTCGCTACCGAGATACCTCTTTGGCGTTCAATTTCCATGAAATCGGAAGTTGCTCC
>JBMLRK010000156.1:16726-33280 GCA_049241065.1 Spirosomataceae bacterium | reverse complement strand
TTGAAACAGGCAGTAAAGGATTGTATTTTTCAAAATAGAATTATTAAACTACCTTTGCGTTCTAAAAATAGCAAGCGACCTAAAGGTATGAATAAAGAAGAAATCCATAAAAATCCATGGACAATGCTGTCCTCGACTGAAGTATATTCAAATCCATGGGTGAGTATTCGTCACGAAGAAGTATTAAAACCTAATGGTGAACCTGGGATTTATGGGGTTGCTCATTTTAAAAATAAAGCCCTTGCCATTGTTCCATTGGACAAAGACGGTTACACTTGGCTAGTGGGTCAATATCGTTATCCCTTAGAGGAGTATTCTTGGGAAATCCCAATGGGCGGAGGGCCGATGGAAGTTGATAATTTGACTTCTGCCAAACGAGAACTAAAAGAAGAAACGGGAATTTTAGCGGAAACCTGGACGGAACTCGGGCGTTTGCATTTGTCTAATTCAGTTTGTGATGAGGTTGGATATATGTATTTAGCCGAAGGTTTAAGCTTTGGAGCATCTGAACCTGATGATACGGAAATCTTGCAGTTGAAGAAAGTCCATCTTTCTGAAGCCATTGAAATGGTGATGAAATCCGAAATTACGGATTCATTGAGTGTGGCAACTTTGTTGAAAGTAGCCCGAATGAAAGGAATTTAACAAGTTGATAGAAGAGAAAGGTTTCGTTAAATGCTTTTCAATTATTTAAGAAAACTATGATAAGTGCAATAATTTTTGGTTTTGTTTACGGCTTTATTCTTTGCTTTACTTTTGGCCCTGCCTTTTTTAGGCTTATCCAAACGAGTATTGATAACGGCTATAAAAGTGGTATTTTGATTGCGGCAGGTGTAACCGCTGCGGATGCAATTTTGATGTTTATGGCAGTGTTTGGAACGAGTTTTCTTCCAAAGGTCGATAACATGGATGTTTATCTTTCCATTGGTGGGGCTGGTTTATTGCTGGTGTTGGGTTTTGCGAGTATTTTTAAACAACAGCCGCAATTGGTGTATCCGCAGACTAAATTCGGAACGGTGGTATATTATTTTATTTCGGGACTTTTGTTAAATATGCTTAATCCTTCTAACTATTTGGCGGTATTTGCTACCTCTACGTATTTGAAAGAGGCGGAGCATTTCTCCTTAAATGAAATCATTGTCTTTTTCTGTTTTAGCCTGATTGCTACCATGTTAGCGGAGTCTTTGATTTCCTTTTATGCCAATAAAATGAAACAGGTAATCACTCCTAAAGTAATTACCCGTATCAATCAAGTTGCTGGTCTTGTGTTTATAACTTCGGCGATGCTGATTCTCTGGAAACAGTTTCGATAAATGGATAAATAAGGTTGTGTAAAAAGTTTATCGTTAACTACTTCAACCTTTTACACAACCATCAATCAACCTTATTTCAACAGATAGTTTTCCCATTCGGCAATCTGTTCTGCTTTTTTCAAGACACGAGAAAATTTATTTTGTCCTCCAGTTTTTCCTTTCGCTTCCATAAAACCATAGAAAGAACTCACGGGTAAAACCGTCATTTTGACTTCACCCAAAGCGTGTTTGCGTTCAACAGGGTAATCATCGTTGATTTCAGCAAGGGTATTATCAATAAATTTCATTAGCTCATCTGCATTTACGGAATCGTTCGTACCTACATACCAATGATGTGCAAAAGTGGTTTCAACTTTTTTACCCACTACCGTAAATTCTCGAATGTCGATGTTGAAATGCTTACAGGCTAATTCAATCGCACGGTTCATATTATCGACAGAAAGGTGTTCGCCACAAAGACTTAAAAAGTGCTTTGTTCTTCCTGTAATGATAATTTCTGCACGTTTGGCATTGGTGAATTTAATGGTATCTCCAATCAGATAACGCCAAGCACCCGACACCGTTGAGATTAACAAGGCATACTCTTTTCCTTCTTCTACTTCGTCAATCATGTAGGTGTCAGGATTGGCTACCATAGTGCCGTCGCTATCAAAATTTTGGTCATTGAACGGAATGAATTCAAAGAAAATACCGTTGTTCAAGACCAATTGCATATCCGAATTGGGGTGCGTTTGGTAAGCTAAAAAACCTTCTGAAGCCAAATACGTTTCGATGTACGTAATGGGGTGTCCTAATAACTTTTCAAACCCTTGTTTGTAGGGTTCGAAACTTACCCCACCATGACAAAAAACGGCAAGATTTGGCCATATTTCATGGATATTTTCGACCTTATATTCTTTGATGATTTTTTCTAACAATAACTGAATCCACGCTGGCACGCCCACCACAAAACCAATATCCCATTGATTTGCTTGTTTGGTGATTTTATCTAATTTTTCGCTCCAGTCGCTCGTTTCAGAGATTTTCTTCCCAGGTTTATAGAAACGTTCAAACCAAAATGGGATTTTCCCTGCTGTGATGCCACTTAAATCCCCTTCAAAATAATTGCCTTTATCTTGTAATTTGGTGCTTCCACCAAGCATCAAATACCCCTTTTCGTATAACTGAGCAGGAAGGTTTTTGTAAGACGATAAAGTTAAAATTTGACGGATAGAAGTACGGTGAATCGCCTTTACCATTTCTTTGGTAACAGGAATGTGCTTACTTGCCGCTCCAGATGTTCCTGAGCTGAGAGCAAAGTACTTCACTTTACCGGGCCAAGAAATGTTTTTCTTACCTTCGTGGGTCTTATGCCACCATTCCTGATACATTTTATCGTAGTCATAAACAGGAACTAGCTGCTTATACTTCTGATAAAACTCTTTGTCTGCCTGAAACAGTGCCGCATTTAAAATATCCTCAAATTGGTATGTTTCACCAAATTCCGTAAAGCGAGCTTTGTTGAGAAGCTTACTTAACGTTTTACGCTGCATTTTCGCAAGATTTGTTTTCGGCCTTTTTACTGCCGCAGTCAAGCCAATGCCTCTTTTTAAAAGACTTCCGACTATCGCCATATCATTAATTAAATTAAGAGTATTGATAAAAGTCTATCCCAAAATTACCGCTTTTATGAGGTGCTTTTTGTGCTTTGGAAAAGCAATTTTACACCAAATAATGGGGTTGAGACAGCCTTTTATATTGTTCCATTCCGAGTTGGGAATTATAAATCCCAGGCTTTCAGTACTTCTAAGGCTTTATAATCTGTCAAATCAAATTTGGCAGGTACAATAGAAGCATAATTTTCAGCTAAGGCATCTTCATCTGTGTTTCCGCCTTTGTCTTCATTTTGCAAGAAGCCATCCATCCAATAGTACGAACGTCCGTAAGGGTCTTTTCGCTCTTCAAAAGATTCTCTGAAAAGAGCATCTGTCTGACGGCAAATTTTAATTCCTTTGATGGGTTCTTCCTGTTTTGCGGGGAAATTTACATTTAAGGCAATTCCTTTTGGAAGACCTTCCGTCAGAACTTTTGACGCAATTCTCTTTACAAATTCGTAGGTATGTGAAAAATCACAATCTGCACCAAAGTCACAAAGAGAGAAACCTACTGCTGGGATTCCTTCTAAAGCTGCTTCAATAGCTGCCGACATCGTACCGCTATAAATGACTGCAATGGACGAATTTGAACCATGATTGATACCACTCACAAACAAGTCAACCTTACGACCTTTTAGCACGTAATGTTTGCCAAATTTTACACAATCGGCTGGCGTTCCACTACAGGTATAAGCTTCTACATTTGGAAGAAAATCCACTACTTTGTTTACTCGTAAGGGACGATCTAAGGTAATTGCGTGACCCATTCCTGATTGATGGGTGTCTGGAGCTACCACCACTACTTCTCCTAATTCAGACATTAAGGTAGCCAATGTCTTTATTCCTTTAGAAAAGATTGAATCGTCGTTTGATATTAAAATTAAGGGTTTGCTCATATTAACGGGGGTATTTGTAGTTCCTTGGCTACAAATCTATTGTATTGGATGATTTATCGAATTTGGTCAAGAAAAATGTATTTTTTTCTTTTTTTATGCTTAAACTTGAAACTAATTTCAAAGATAACAAGCTTTGCACGATAACAAGGCTTACCTGACCAATAAAAAAATGTTAAGTATTCAAATAAGAGAAGCAACTTTAGCAGATATTCCAGTAATTCAGTCTTTGGCTGAAAAAACGTGGAGACCTACTTATGATTCAATTTTAACGGAAGAACAAACCTTATATATGTTAGATTGGATGTATTCTGACGAGTCATTATACAAACAATTTATGACCAACACTTTTTTACTTTTAGAATCCGCAAAAGTTCCTGTAGGATTTGTTGCTTTCGAACGTAAAAATGATTCTATTTTGAAAATACACAAGATTTATTTATTGCCTGAAATGCAAGGGAAAGGACTGGGGAAAGTCTTACTGAATGAAGTGGTTTTGAGAGCGACTAAATGGCAATATGAGTTGATTGAACTAAATGTAAACCGTACCAATACGGCAGTGAAATTCTATCAAAATTACGGTTTTGCCATTGTTGAGGAAGTGGATATTGAGATTGGAAATGATTTTTGGATGAACGATTATGTGATGCAATTGCCGATTGAGCCTATAACCCAAAAACTTGAGGTAGATGGGTTGGATTGATTTTGGCACAGTAAAAAGGCTTCGTAATTCAATACGAAGCCTTTTTAATTATAAATTCAAATTCATTGCTGAATAATCTACATCTGTCTTTTTACGACTTTTAAAGCCGAATTCAGGCGTATAATTATCCGACTGTTTTGAATAATAACCCTCTGGATTGTATGGACGTTTGCGAGGATGTTCTTTACAATCTTGTGAGCAAGCACCTTCCATCTTTTCTAAACAAGTAGGGCAAATCGCCACGTGTTCGTTACATTCTGGATTGGCACAGTTGACCATGTGGTCAGAAGGTATTTCGCAAATATAGCATTTTGAAATTACCACTGGATTTACATTGTTTACATCCGTCGTTACACGGTTATCAAACACATAACATTTCCCTTCAAAATCTTCGCCACCTTGTTCTAAACCGTACTTAATGATACCTCCGTGAAGTTGATATACGTTTTCAAAACCACGCTCTAATAAATAAGCCGAAGCCTTTTCACATTTGATACCACCAGTGCAATAAGTGATAATTTTTTTGTCTCTCAAATGTTCAATTTCCTGCACGTGGTCTGGTAATTCACGCAAGGTCTCCATGTCAAAGGTAATAGCCCCTTTGAATTTTCCGACATTGTGTTCGTAATTAGAACGCATATCGACCAAGACTACATCAGGGTCATTTTTTAACATTTCTTTGAAATCAGCAGGTTCTAAGTGCTTCCCTGTACGAACCAAAGGATTTACGGGCAAATCAGAATTAACGATTTCTTCTTTAACACGAACGTGCAGTTTATTGAAAGCGTGTTTTTCATGAGCTTCTACTTTAAAATCGAAATTAGTACCCTTAAAAATCGGGTCATTTTCCAACCAAGTCATGTACTTGTCACAGTCTTCTTTTAGACCAGAAACGGTTCCGTTAAGCCCCTCTGGAGCGACGATGATACGACCTAATAAATTGTTTTCCAGGCAAAAAAGGTGATGAATTTCACGGTATTCGTCAGGATTCGCAATGGGAGTGTAGTTGTAATAAAGGATTACGCTGTATGGCTTCATCTTCAACATGAGTTACAGATTGTACATTGATTTAAGAAGTGTAAGTAGTCGTCGGTTTAAAGTTTAACGTTCAAAGCTTTAAGTAAGCTACTATTATCTAGCAACTTATATCCTATTTTGACACAATTAATAACATAAACTATTTATCAACGAGTACTTAATTAACAACTAGAGTGCTAAATTTCACTTGTAGATACAAAGTTACGGAATTCTGATTTATCTAACACAATGATATTTGTTACTGTTTTTAGGAGGCTATTTGGCTTTTGGCAGAAAAAAGTAGAAATTTAGGGTTTAATCAGCTTCGAATGATACCTTCATATTCATGAAATGGATCATTCGTTCATTCATCAATTTAAAGAAAAAAGGAATGCACATCGCCGTAACAGGAAACATAGGAGCAGGTAAAACCACGCTTGCAACCAAATTAGCCGCTCATTTTGGCTGGGAAGTACTTTTTGAAGCTGTTGAGGGAAACCCGTATTTAGCCGATTTTTATGAAGATATGCCTCGCTGGGCTTTTCATCTTCAAATTTACTTTTTGAAGAGTCGCTATGAGCAAGTACTTCAAATTCAGAAATCCAATAAACGGATTATTCAAGACAGAACGATTTATGAAGACGCTCATATATTTGCTGCTAATTTGCATAAATCAGGGGTGATGTCTTCGGCAGATTATGAGACCTATAAAGGGATTTTTGATTTGATGATGACAACCATCAAAGCTCCCGATTTGACGGTTTATCTCAAAGCAGATTTACCCAAATTGGTGCAACAAATTCAAAAAAGAGGTAGAAGTTTTGAATCAAGTATCTCAGAACAATATCTCAGTGATTTGAACCAACATTACGCAGATTTTATTGATAATTACAAAGACGGAAAGCTTTTAGTAATTGATGTCAATAACTTAGATTATTTATCGAATGAAGCTGATTTAGCCTTTGTCATTCAAGAGGTTGATAAAGCCTTATTGTATGCCTAGGCGGTACTGAAAACCTTTCGATAAGAATTGAGCGTATAATTTTGATATAGGCATGACTTTTGGTAATTTGTTTGATAATTACTAAATCCTTATACGCATGAATGAAGTGACTTCCATAGATGATTGGGACTTAATACTGGAGGATATTCAAAATCAACGGTGTATTGTGATTCTTGGCCCCGATGTGGTTGAATATGCGGGTTATCCGAGTTTTTTTGATGCTGTTTCTGCTGAATTGACAGATAATAAATTCATTAGTCAGTCTTTCGTTGAAGAACAATTATTCCAAATTAAAATCACTAATCCGAGTCGTGCCAGAGCAGAAAAGAATGACGGAGTTCGTCATATTGCACGGGCAATGCAAAAAGTGATTGCGGAAAATCAGTCTGATTGGAATGCTGTTGCCAGTTTTGTTAAAAAGATTCCAACGAAAGTAATCTTTTCGCTAATGCCCGAGGAAAATACTTTTTCTTCGGTATTGGGTACGCCTATTCGTTACTATCATAAGCATAAAACTTCTGAAAAAGAGGCACTTACAGACCTTGCCACAGATAGACCAATTGTTTATAATTTAATCGGAACGTTTAGTCAACCAGAGTCATTAATTTTCACCTATGACGATTTGTTTGACTACATTTTTAGCATTCTTGGCGACAATCGTTTGCCTCAAGAATTACAGATTATCTTAAAAAATGCCGAACGCTTTATTTTTTTAGGGGTCAATTTCAGCAAATGGTATATGCACCTTTTACTGAAATTGTTGGCTTCTGATAAAAATGTGCTTGCCATCGACGACAAAGTGCCAGATGCTTCACGGACTTTTGTGATGAGTCGTTTGTCGCTCGAAATGATTGATTGTACCCCCCTTTCTTTTTTAGATAGCCTTACCTGTAACTGTCATCCTGGAGGTAAGAACCCCGTCGTTGTAAGTCCCGTTGTAGTGCCAGCAACACCCCAAGAAACGGCGACCGTCATTGATAAAGATGCTCCTGTGCGAATTTTTATCTCGTATGCTCATGTAGATGAAGATTTTAAGAAAGAATTACTCTTGACGCTTTCTCCGATGATAAACCAAACGAAGGAGATTGAAATTTGGGAAGACCGTCAAATTGTGGCTGGTGACGATTGGAGTTCTGATATTAAAGAGCAACTATCAAAAGCAGACTTAATGATTTGTTTAGTCAGTAAAAACTTTTTGGCATCTAAATTTTGTATCGAAAAAGAAGTTTCTTCGGCAATTGAGCAACAGAAATATTTGTTGCCAGTTCTTCTTCGCTCTTGTGCATGGAAAGATTTTCCTTTTCTTAGTTCTCGTCAGGTGATTCCACGTGACAATCAGTCTATTATGAGTTTTAAAGACCAAGACGAAGCGTATCAGAAGGTATATGAAGAAATTAAACGTTTAGTAAAACAAATCAAACAAGAACGAGTGTAATCATGGCAGGCAAAAATCGTTATCCCGGTCCCAAACCCTTCAGAACCGACGAACGAAATATTTTTTTCGGTCGTGAAAAAGACATCGAGGAGTTTTATAAATACATTTTTCTGCATCAAATGGTGGTGCTGTTTGGTAAAAGTGGTTACGGCAAAAGTTCGCTAATCAATGCGGGTATCATTCCTTTATTGATGGAACAAAACCGTCAAATTCACTATTTTGAAATAAAATTTGGTCCTTATATCGAAGGAAGAACGTCGCCCATAGAAGTCATTCGTACCAAGATTGCAGAAAAAACACACGAGCATTCCCCCTTAGTGTTAGAAAAATATTTAGCGACTGATAATTCATTCTGGCATTTGTTAAAGAACTATCAGATTTCGCACGAAGCCAATGAGTTCATCTTTTTCTTTGATCAATTTGAAGAATTATTTACCTATCCACATGAGCAAATTCTGGAATTTAAGCAACAATTGGCTGACGTACTTTATACCAGTGTTCCAGACTTTTACCGAAGTCAGGAGGATTTATTAGACGAAGATGCTATTTCGGAGGAGTTTCGCTTAAATTTTTATCAAAAACCAGAAATTAAAATTGTTTTTGCCATTCGTTCAGATCGCTTGGCTTTGGTAGAAGACCTCAAAGATTATCATCCTGCCATTCTGAAAAACTGTTATGAATTAAGAGGATTAGATAGAGAGGGTGCATTAGCAGCCGTTACCTTACCTGCAACGTTGCCAGATATTCCGCAAGGAACGTTCAAAAACCCTGCCTTTGAAGTAAGCTCCGCTTTAGCAGAGCAATTAGTGAAGGAACTTATTGATAAAAATAATCGAGTAGAAACTTCTACCTTACAAATCATTTGCTGGCAGGTTGAAGATAAGTTTGTGCCAGCCATTATGGATGGTGATACGAAATTTGTACTTGAGTTTTCTGATATTGATGTCGATAACGACGGACATATCAGAGGAGATATTGAAACCGTCTTTAATAATTATTACAGGGATACCATTGAGACAAAAGTAGAAGAGGCACTTCGAGATAAAACGTTTCAATTAGTAGAAGATGTTTTTGTTCAGAATGGTCAACGTATTCCTTTTGAACAGCACTATTTGGTAGAGACACTTATGGTAGAGCAGTTAGGCTTTCCTAATCGTCATGTTGCACAAACTACGTTGGATATTTTGCGTGAGGCATCTCTGTTGAAAGTAGAACAGGATTCTCAACGTCGTCTTTTGTATGAATTAGGGCATGATACTTTGGTAGAGCCGATTAGTAGGGCTGCCAAACTTCGGGAAGAAAGAGAAGAACAGAAACAAGTTTGGATAGCCGCAGAACTTGCCAAAGAGCAAGCAGAGCAGGCTCAAGCCGAAAAAGAAAAGGCAGAGCAAGAAGCAGCCCGTGTATTGATTCTCAAGCGGAATGCGGAGGTTCGTTCTATGTGGGCTGGAGCGGCATTTGTAGTGGCATTTGTAGTGGCAGGCTTTGCTTTGTACTATAAACGTGAAGCCGATATTTTAAAGGATGCTGTAGAGTTAGGATTGGATAGTACGAAACAAAAGTTAGATACGGCTAATATCCGATTAGCAGAAAACGTACTTTATTCAAATGACGTTGCCGATAGTGCCAAATTAGATTCTGTGGGAGAGATTATTAAACAAATTTCGGATAAAGACCTAAAAAACAAAGCAGAGGAGCAACTTCAAGAAGCACGGAAATACTATCAAAAAAATCCAGAAGGTGAACTCGTAATTGAAAAGTTTACACCCTTGGAAAGCGTAGATACGGTTGGACTTACGTCAGAATCGACTTCTTCTGAAAAAAGTAGAAAAAGAATAATTGCTAATCAAGTAGCAAAAGATTCCTCTTCAAAATTTAGGCAATTAAGGAAATTCTCTAAAAAAATTCTTGGATTGTAATTTAAAAAGCCGCTCCCAACTCAATTGGAAGCGGCTTTTTAAATTAACGTTTTCTCGGATATAATGCTCGTTGATCAATCGCTTGTTGCTGACTGTTCGGAGAGGGGTTAGATGGGTTCGTTGAATAAATGTCTAACCTTTTCAAATTATGGGCATCCACAATGCGTTTGACACGACTGGCATAAACCGTTTTATCTAATTGGGCGTACCCTTTACCAATCAAATCCTCGATGAGTTTAATCGCAGCGTCTTCTTTGTTTACCCCCATTCTAATTCGTTGTTGGTAATTTCTAGTTATTTCAGAATAATCCATTTTCCAACTCGCTGTTCGATGCAGTAGCACTTCATCGACAAAAAAGTTTAGGCAATCTTCAAAAGAACTAAAGTCTTTTGGAGCCATGCTGTTTGTGGTTGTGCTATACTGATATCCTTTATCTTTTAGTCCAAATAAATTATTGTGTTCTCTTGCAGCTTTACTACTTCCGTAGGTGCTTTCAAAAGAAGCCATGGCCACAATTACACTCGCTGGAAGTCCTCTCGACTGACATAGCCTTACGACATGCGGAGAAATGCGATTGATGAAATTCCAAGATTCTGGCGTTGTGCCTATACCATTATAATTAGAAATTGGCAGGCTTGGGTCGTTGTTTGGATAAATGGATTCGACAGGCTTGTTTGCAGAACGACTTGGGCTGTTTCGATTAGTGTATCTAGGAATATCAGCAGAATAGCTATTTTCAGCTGGTGATGTTCCTACAATGGTGAGTTTTCCAATAAGCTCGCTTGTATAACCATTGTCAAATGTGTCGCCATAAAATCTCAGGTCTTTTATGCCTTCAGACAAAAACTTAATCGTGATGACCGCCTTTTGATTGATAACCTTAGAACTAGTCAGACGTTCGTTTCCAGACCAAATATGGACTATTTTTACATTTTCGCCAGTTTCGAAGATAAAATCAGTTGGAGTACCGACTTCAGATGTTCTTCGGAAAGCAACTTTTAATTTACTTCCATCTATTGTGCCACAAAATGAAGAGTTGGAAATAAATAGCATGATTAGCCCTAGTAGAAGGCTACGGAGATTTTTTAATTTTCTCATCGTCAATAATTTTTAAATGGTTGGGCATTAGGCAATACTATGCTGTGAGGAGGGTATCGTGGCGGAAATACACTTCACTTTTGTAGTGAATGAATCAATTTGGTCTTGTTTCACTACAAAGACTTAAAAGGAAACGTAGGAAATAGTTATTAGTAGCGGATTATAATATTAGTGGATTAGTAACTACTTGACGTTCTTTGTTCTAAAGATAAAGATAAAAATGGAAATGAATACCATGATTTGATTTTTTTTCAGTTTTAAACAATGCTTTTTGTTAATTTATGACACTTGTTAGTTTATATAACTGAGATGATTATATTGATATGCTTTTTTCAATATGATCATCTCAGTTTGGGAATGACACTTATGAATTATTCCATTTTTAAGAGTTGATGTGTATTAATTAGGCTCATGACCTTGTACTTGTATTCTTCCAACGGAGCAGTAGTGTACCCTTTACTTACAAGACCTTCGATAAAATGTTCGGTGGCAGTAACCTTGTCAAAACCTTGATTGATTTCATCTTGGTATCTTCTCACAATCGGAGAGTAGTCACGTTGCCATTTTCCTGTTTTATGCAATAAAAGTTCGTTGATAAAGAAGTTCACGCAAGCAGCAGTTCCATCAAATTTTCTATACAAATTGCAGTCCTCAGCTGGATACTTTACATATACGTAAACATCTGGACTTTTGGGATTTAAATTACATGCTTTCATGCCAAACAAGTTGTTTGCATTTTGTGCTAATGGACTTTTGCCGTATCCACTTTCTAAAGCAGCCATGGCAACGATAATATGTGCGGGAATCAAGATTCCGTTTTGTTGCACATGCTCTTGAACGTTTTGGATGATTTCATTCAAGAAACTATTATTTGTGCTAAAACCTCCATTTCTGTACGAATTACCACGATTGTTACTTGAATTAGCACCGTTGAAGCTGTCTGAACTTTCTTCTTTGATTCTTTTTCGTTCAGACAAAGGTTTGTACACAATTGCTGGATTATAGTTGCTGCTCTCTTGTCTAATGCTACTTTCTGGAGAAAGGACTTTTATCGTTTCTGTATAAGAAAGATACGTGCCAGCTTCCTCTCTGATTCCGATGAACTTTAATTCTTTAGTACCCCCCGTTATAAATAGCATCTCCATTTTTGTGTTACTACCATTTACATTAACCCCACCTGCATAAACGTCGTCAACATAGAGGATTAATTTAGAAATTGGCTGGGATGATTCAATCATGAAGGTAACAGGTGAATTGACATAAATAACAGGAGTATGACTTACTCTTAGTTCGTCATAATTTCGCTGTACTTGAACGACACGGGCTTGCTGTTTGAAACTTATTTCAGATTTCACCAAAACGAGTTCACCTGTTAGGGTAAAAGCGTGCTTATGAGCGATTGAAATTAGTGATGTACACGATAGTGTAACCCCCACAATGAAAAGGAGGATTTGGCGGAAACCTTGAGTCGCAATCATAATTTTAAGAAAGTAAGGATTTTGCAATAATTTTAACTATTGTACCAATAATATATAACTGGCTGACTAATAGGCGTAAGGGAATACATCTATTGACTGACAACAATTATATCAACAAACAACAAAATAATGATAGAAAATTACCTATTGCATATACTCGCTTGAGGGGAACACGATAAGATTGTTTACGTTAGGGATATTAAACAACTTATCTTAAACGGTATATTTATACTAACTACTAATGATTTTATTAAACTATATTTTGGCGAATTTTGTGTAAAGAGGAGCACTTGCTTAGGGATACAATTTGCTCTTGTTAACAGTAGTAAATATATAAAAATAAATGATTACTTCAAAGAAAAAACTGTGTATATACATATAAATTGATTAAAGTCAAGAAGAAAGCATTAGTGGTTTTTGTTTTTTAAAGTTCGACTTTAAAATATTTAAATAATTAATATAAATTGAAGCTATAGTTCAATAAAAACCCATCCTGCATTTTAAGTAATGAGTAGGATGGGTCTTATCAGATTAGTAAAGTATTATTTTTTATTCTTTAGAATACGTAGGAAATGTAGGTAATACCAATCTACAATGTCGGCCATTGGAAGTGAAACCGCTGCAAAATAGTTTTTGATACTTAATGTTTTTCGGTAAGTATCATCTTCAACCACTTTTTGAATGGCGTTTGCTAGACTTTCAGCATCGTCTGGTTCAAATAATTCACCAGCGTAGCCTTCTTCTCTAATAAGTTCACCTAAATCACCAATGTTGGGCAGGATAACGGCTTTACCGTAACTTCCAGCTTGGTGTAACACGCCTGAACTCCCTGTTGTACTCGTGTATGGGAACACAACTACAGCACTTTCGTTAAAAATACGAGGTACGTCCTCTTCCGCAACATAGCCAGTAAATACAAGGTCTTTAACATGACTGTATTGAATCTTAACGTCTTCAAGATAGCCTTTCTTATTTGGGCTATCCGTACCTGCAATGACAATTTCTAGTGGAGTAGAGCTTCGTTTACGAATAATTTCCACTGCCTCAATCATCACTTCCACTTTTTTGTACGTACCAAATTTGCCAAAGGTCATTACTTTTTTAGGCCCTGCTGGCAGTAAATCAAAATCGGGCATCGGAGGGATTTCAAAACTACCATGAGGTATTAGAGCAACGTTATCTGTCTTATATTTTGCTTCTAAAATTTCAACGTATTTCGCAATCGTTACAGCAACCATATCCGCACTTAGTACAAATTTGGTTAACATCGTTCCTATCGCATTGAAGATGTATCCGAGAACAGGGTTCTGGGTGATACCTGCAGTTTTTAAATCAACTTGTTCTAAAATGTTGTGGAGCAATACCACAGAAGGATAACCCATTTTTTTTACAAAAAACGGCGATAAGAGACCTAAAGCAGCGGGGATTTTGGAATCACCAAAAGAGAGGAATTGGATATTAAATAAGACAACATCTGGCTGAGTCTTACGTACCGTTTTAAGAATGTTCCATAGGTTTGTCCAACCATTAAAAGCCCATACCGTTTGTACGCTTATCGGGCAGCCCTCATCATCAAAGTCGTAGTGTTGACCTTCGGGTAGTTCATCTGCAATCAGAATTACTTCTTTTACGTTGGGGTTTTGGCGTAAGTGTTTCAGTAAATAAAACCCGTATTCGTTTAGGGTTCCCTTTCCAGGTGGATGTGTTGAGACGAGTGCTACTTTTAATTGTTGGTTCATACTGCGTAAGGATTAAATGGGTAATGGTAATTTAAATTTATAGTATAAAGATACAAGCAGGGTACTGTACATGGTGGCACTAATGACAAGTACAATTAATTGTGCAATAATTTTCTCATTGGGCATACCAATTATCCAGCGAATAGTTCCTAATGTCAGGGCGACTACTGTGATTAATCCCCAAAATTGGATTTGTTCTTTCGTACTTGTAGGTAAAGAGCGAGTATTAACTGGCAGTTTGTGAATATACCAAAATAGCCCAATTAAACCAAGTACTGAACTAATCAATTGAATGAAATTATATATTGGAGAAGTGAAGCCCATGAAGGTTACCTCAATCAATAGAGATTTTAGAAACCTTGCTAAGTAATTTTCTTCATCGTGCGAAAATCCATCCCATAGCAAGTGAGTCATAACTCCAACAAAGATAGAAATTATGACTACCTTTACTGATTTTGAGAATACAGGACGCTCTACGTCTGCGTCATCTAGCGTTAATCGGTTATACCAGTAGCCTGGTAAGTGTTCAATAACTGGTTTTCTTATAATGGCTCTAAAGACCCAAAAAAGTAACAAGCCTACTGGTAAATCAAATAAGAAAATGCCTGTTAGTCGGTGTCCATAATATCCTAGTAAAGTCATTCGCAGGAAAAACTCAAAATCAGGTACCATACTACCAATAATAAGACCAGTTATCGAAAAGTAACTTCTACTATTTTTTTTTATTGGTAATATTGCTACTATGTGAGAAGCAGTAAAAGGCATAAGTTCAGTAAGAATTAGATCGTTGCTATTTTTTAATTACAAATATCGTTAAAATTGGAAGTATTCATAATTTTTTAAAATAAGTTTTTAAATAAACAAATATTGTCATACATTTAGTTAGACTTTTTTAATCTTAGACCGCTAACTACCGTTCGCTCAATTTACCTTTTTGTAACTATATTTTTTTGTATATTTGATTTTGTAGTATTCTAAGTCAACAACATTAGTAATCCGCTTTGATTAATTTAAATAGATGAGTATGAAAATTTTAGCAGCAGACGATCAACCTTTAATCCTAAAGTCAATAGGCCATAAACTTAAAGCTTCAGGATTTGAAATAGTTTATGCTGAAAATGGCAAAGAAGCCATTCAGCAGTATAATGAACACCAACCTGATCTAGTGATTGTGGACTTGAATATGCCCATTTTATCTGGTTTTGAGGTGATTCATTATATAAGAGAAATCAAGAAAGAGTTAACTCCAATTATCGTCATGTCTGGCAATGACGAGGAGGATATTATTGTCGATACCTTCAAATTAGGGGTTGACGATTATATTGAAAAACCTGTTGGTTTAAATGAAGTTTTGGTAAGAGTGAAACGGTTATTAAAACAACCTTTAAGTAAGAGTGATTTCAAGCAAACCGTAGAGGAATCGGCAAGAAGAACCCTTCAGAAAAAATGCGTTGGGGTCGTAATTCCATGTTATAATGAAGAGACCCGTCTCCTAGCAAAAGAATTTACGGATTTTGCTTTTGCAAACCTTGGCTACCATTTATGTTTTGTAAACGATGGCAGTAAAGATAAAACCCTTGAGGTACTTCAAAATTTATGTAAAGGCAGAGAAGATTATATTAGCGTTTATAATTGCGAAGTAAATGGAGGCAAAGCGGAGGCGGTACGTTTAGGAGTCCTTCATTTATCAAAAGATACTCAATTAGATTATATTGGTTACTTGGATGCTGATTTATCTACCGATTTCGCTGACTTTGAAGACCTAGTAAAGACTATTGAAACTTCAGAATTTAAAATTGTAAGCGGGTCTCGAATTAGTAGAATGGGGGCAGATATTACGAAGGAGTCAGCTCGAAAGATTATTAGTAAAACGATTAATTTTATCATTCGTCAAATTTTGGGTATGAGTTTTCAAGATACCCAATGCGGTGCCAAAATCATGACCCGAGACATAGCCCTAAATATGTTCAATGAAAAGTTCGTAACTCGTTGGTTATTTGATGTTGAAATCTTTTTGAGAATGAAAAAATTCTATGGAAAAGAAAAGGTTCAGCAGTTTATTTGCGAGCAGCCTCTTAAACGTTGGATTCATGCAGACGGTTCTAAACTTTCGATGTCTGATTCTATGAAAATTGTGGGTCAATTAATGAAAATAGCGACACATTATAAGTAATTAAGTAATCGTGTAAAATTAGCTAATATTCATTTTTCTCATAAAAAGCTGATATCTGGGTTATTAAATCCAAAATTTAAAATTCATAATTTTAAATCATTTATCTTATCCTTACTACCATGAAACTATATCCATATACTTATCAAGG
>JBMLRK010000156.1:4413-16626 GCA_049241065.1 Spirosomataceae bacterium | reverse complement strand
AAATCATTTATCTTATCCTTACTACCATGAAACTATATCCATATACTTATCAAGGAGAATTGACTTCTCAGAAAGCCCTTGAGGTCAAAGAATCCTTAGCAACCTTAGTTGCATCTGGTACAACACATATTCAAATAGATCTTCTAGGTGTTACAGAAGCTGACGTAGTTGGAGTAAACGCCTTGGCAATTACGTATAAGCTAGTGAATGAGCATGACGGTTCAATGACCGTTTTATTGAAAAAAGACAGTCAATTAGCTAAAATGCTTCATTTAACGAAGTTTTCTCAAGTCCTTTCTTTACATTATTCATAAGTAAATTATTTGTTGATGAGTTCGACGGCCAATACAAAACTGGTTAAGGAAGGTACTATACTCTTTATAAGTACCCTGATTGTGAATGCAGGTAACTACGGTATTAATTTGTTACTTGGAAGATGGCTCGGCCCTGCTGATTTTTCGGAAGTTAGTTTGCTTGTAACCTTGATGCTAATGCTTTCTTTTTGGGCTTTAGCATTTCAGTTAACAGCGGCTAAATACATGGCCACCTATACAGATGAGCAGACAGGAGAGATGGTCGCATTGAAGGATTGGCTAACTCGTTGGGCTACTATTGTAGGACTAATCCTTGCATTTTTGATGATGGGGCTTTCCTTTTTCTGGAAAGATTTCTTTCAAACACGTTCCGTTATTCCCTTTCTGATTTTTGGTATTGGTATGCCAATATACTTACGAATGAGTGTGAACCGTGGAATTTTACAAGGAAAACAAGACTATCGTAAACTAGCGATTACGTACCAAGTAGAAATGTGGTCTCGTTTAGTCATAAGCGTGTTGTTGGTGTCAATGGGTTGGGGCGTTGTTGGAGTTGCGTGGGGTTTAACATTATCCCTTCTTTGTACGTTATTGGTGTCAAAGCCTAAGTTCAATGCGTTAATCGGAGGTGTAACAACCATAGTCGATCAAAAATCAATTGTTAATTTTTTGGTTGTGATTCTGGTCTATGAGTGCAGCCAAATTCTGATTAATAACAGTGATACTTTACTTGTAAAGCATTTCTTTCCTCCTTTCGAAGCGGGTCTATATGCCGCATTATCCTTAATAGGTAGAATTGTGTATTTTGGAACATGGACGGTTGTGACACTTCTTTTTCCGACAGTCATTCGTTTAGAGAAAGAAGGAAAAGATCATACTCGTTACTTTATCGGTGGCCTAGCGGTAGTTGCTTTTATAGCGGCTTGCATCATTGGAGCGTGTTATCTATTGCCAGAATTAATGGTTAAAATTCTTTTTGGAGCTAACTATTTAGCCATATCACCCTTATTGTGGCAATATTCGTTAGCAACTGCCTTGTTTGCATGTGCAAATGTGTTTGTCTATTATCACCTATCGTTAGATAGGAGAGTTCCTGTTGGGATTACGATTGTAGGAGGTCTTTTACAAATCATACTGATAACGTTATTCCATCAGAATTTTGAGGAGGTAATCCATATTCAAATCTACCTGATGACTGGCTTGTTATTAGCCATGATTTGCTACCAGTTTATTTATAAAAAGATAAAATGAAAAGAATTACACTTTTATTCGTTTCTATATTATGTGTTTGCTTTAGCCGACCTATAGTAGCTCAAGAAGAATTAAAAACGGGTTTTGCCATGTTGGAAAAAGGAGACTTTGCCGATGGTGCTGCTTTTTTTAAACAATATTTGAAAAAAGATTCTACTAATAAAACAGCCTTGTTATGCTATGGTAGAGGAATTGGCTTGTCTGGCGATGTTCCTGAAGCTCAACGAACATTTGCTAAATTGTTAACTCGTTATCCTGGTGATTTTGAGGTTTCTATGAATGACGCTGAATCGTATATGTGGTCTAAAGATTATAAAAGTGCTAAGGCGTATTACGAGAAATTACTGGTAACTCACCCGAATGATTTTGCAGCCAACTTAGGTTATGCCAATGCACTAGCGTCTCTTTTTGAGTATGAAAATGCCTTGAAAGTTGTTAACAAAGCAATCGAGTTAGCTCCTACGAATCAGAGTGCGAAGGTAAGTAGAAAATACGCTCGTTTGGGACTTGCTGACCAATATTCCAAAAATCAATTCTACTTAAAAGCAGTGCCTGTATTGGATGAAATTTTTGTTGATTTTCCTGATGATATTGATGCACTTGGAGCAAAGGCACAATTGAATATCATGCTGGAAAAATACGATGTTTCGGAAAAGATTTATAAGCAACTACTGGAACTAACGCATGGGAAAACAGAAATTTACCTGAGTCTTTCTTATTTGTCGTTTTTGCAAAAGAATAAAACACTCGCTTTTGACTATACGACTAAGGCAATACAGAGTACCAAAACGCAACCTGAAAAATACCTGATGGCTCGTTTGGGTAGAGCAACGGCCTTAGGCTGGAATTCGAAGTTTAAGCAGGTATTTTATGAGTTAGATTCGCTTGATAAAGTCTATCCTGACAATACAAGTATTCTTCTTAAACGTGCAGGACTGAAAACATGGGATAAAGAATATGCTTTATCAGCCTCCTTATTTAAAAAAGCACTTGCCAAAATTCCTTCCTCTTTTGATGGTAACTTAGGTTGTGCGGATGCTCTATTTGCTCAGGAACTCGATTATGAATCAGAAAGCTATGTTCAGAAAACACTGGGGTATTATCCGAATCAAAAAGATGCCAAAGATTTCTTGACCAAAATTGATTTGCGTCATTCTCCGTCGGTAACAACGCATAATTTTTTGAGTACGGATAACGGTGGTAATTCATCTACCAATTATAATCTGATTGTCGCATTTGATATTGTTCGTCCTTTTAGACTTAATTTCAATTATAAGTCAAGGGAGGCTTCTTTTTCAGTAGATAATTCTTCGGCTAAAACAGAGGCGATTGGTGTAGGCTTTCGTTGGCGAGTGAAACCTCGTTGGTTAATGACTACCAATGTCAATAATGTAACCTTAAAAGGACAGGTTATCGATAAAAGCCATGTGTTAGTTGATTTTATTAATGAGTTTGCTTTAACAAAAATTCAAAGTTTAGAACTTCGTTATCAAAAAGACGTACAAAATTTTACGGCAGGCTTAATTGAAAAAAACTTAACCTTTGAGAATTTTGTCGCTACCTATAACCTTAATACACCTTTTAAAGTAGGGGTATATTCGCAGTTGTATTACACGCTTAATTCGGATGGTAACAGTCGGAATTTATTGTTTGCGTCGGTTTATTACGACGTGAAGGCTGCTCCTGTAATTAAAGGAGGTATAAATTTCAATTATATGACATTTCAGCAACAAAAGCCTTCCGATTATTTTAGTCCAGACCAGTTTAGAGGATACGAATTATTTGGTTTAATAGAAAATTTGCAAGTACCAAAACAAAAGTTCTTGTATCAGTTTATGGCAGCAGGTGGCTATCAGCAAATTGGTACGAAACCCTTCCAATCTACGTATCGAGTGCAAGCAACCCTAGGTTATAGACCTTTCCAAAACTTTGAGGCTACTGTTTATGGAATGCAAAGTACCAGCAATGACAGTCCAAGTAATACCGATGCTGCCAAAGGCTATAGTTATCAGGAACTTGGTTTGAAAGCTAAATGGATATTGCTTCGAAAGAGAAAATTTTAGTAAGTACCCCGACATGTTTGACCACATAGGCACAGTAGGAAACATAGTTTTATTAAAGTTTTGTACTCAATTATTTATGGTTAGTATGTTCTTATGTAACTAAGTATTTAATGAAGTAGTGTGAAAAGTCAAAAGTTTATGAGTGACCGTGGCTTGGTGTCTTTGCCTAAAATAGGGATATTATTTGGCACAAAATGCTTTAAACTTCTAAACTCTACACTTTTTACACCTCTTTTTTTATGTTACCCCTTTCAAATAGTACAAAACCTAGTAAGTGGTCTTGTTAGTTCAAAAGGCAATTATTAACTTTAATCAGTTTAAATACCTTACCAACATAACCATGACAGAAGACGAATATATTACCCAGCGATTAGACGAACAAATGGCGTACTACTCAGCTAAAAGTGCAAAGAATAAAACATATTATTTTCGTTCAAAAGTAATTACAATCATCCTTTCGGCATCCTTGCCATTTATCACTACGTTACCTCCAGGCAATATCTTAAATACTCCTTTTACTGGTTCGCATTTAGTTGGATTGATAGGCGTTATTATTGCTGTTTTGAGTGGAATAACTGGATTGTTTAAGTACCATGAAACATGGTTGAACTATCGGAAGATTAAAGAACAATTGGAGCGTGAAAAGATTATGTATCAAACCCAGTCGGGTATCTATGAAGCAAATCCTAATTTCAAACTTTTTATTGCCAACGTAGAAAAAATCATGGATGGAGAGAATAATTCATGGATTAGTTATAATCAGGTAGCTCAACAAGGAAATGGCGGAGGAAATAGTCTTGATAATGCAGGACTCAATTCTGACGGCGGTTCAACCCTCGGATAAAATAAAAAGAGCGACGATTTGTTTTATCGCCGCTCTTTTTATTAAAATGGTACATCCTGATTAGGTGGGGTACTTCCAAAACTTGGAGGAGTGTTTCCTCCATTATTGTTTTCAGGCATATTCGAAGAGGAGTTTATTCTACTTCCAAAGGTTCTTGCTCCGCCTTCAAACCCTGCTATTGGGTCTGGAATAGCCGAGAACGATTGGAGTGATTCGCCTCCATTATTGCTAAAACTCGAATAGTCACCAGAATCAACATCACAGTATTTCGTAAACTTACCGATAAAGCGTAATTGTACGGTATCTAACGAACCAGCACGGTTTTTAGCGATAATAAGTTCTCCAATTCCTGCTACTGAATTACCACTTTCATCTTGTGTAATGCCGTAATATTCAGGACGGTAAATGAACATTACCATATCGGCATCTTGTTCAATTGACCCAGATTCACGTAAATCGGATAATTGTGGACGTTTATCTCCTCCACGAGTTTCTACGGCACGACTCAACTGCGATAAGGCAATTACGGGAACGTCTAATTCCTTCGCTAATTGTTTTAAGGAACGTGAAATATTCGCAATTTCTTGTTCACGGTTTCCTGTTCCTTTCCCTCCCGAATCACCTGACATTAACTGTAAGTAGTCAATCACAATCATTTGAATATCGTGTTGAGCTTTCAAACGTCGAGCTTTGGCACGCAATTCCAAAATTGAAAGGGCAGGGGTATCGTCAATAAAGATAGGAGCATTGGTTAAACGACCAATTTTGGCGTGTAACTGAGCCCATTCGTGTGGGGCAAGATTTCCTTTTCTTAACTTTTCTGATTCTAATTCCGCCTCAGCCGAAATCAAACGATTGACCAACTGAACCGAAGACATCTCTAGTGAGAACACCGCCACCGCTTGTCCGAAGTCAACCGCCGCATTTCTACAGGCAGAAAGAATAAGGGCCGTATTGTGCGTTACGGTCATGTCTTCTAACAAAAACAGACGGTTTCCATCAATTTCAAAGCCGTAATAGTCATCAACTTTGTCGTATTCAACGGTAATGCCAGTCATTCGCCAGTCAACAGGACTCGCCCATGCTTTTGCTTTTTTACGAGCTATTCGAACAGGTATTTTATCGACATCTCCATAAATTCGGATGCGATAGACCTCAGATTCAAATCCTCTTGAGGCAATGCTTGCTTTTTTAGCAGTAAGGGATGTTCTAAAACCAAGCGAATCGCATAAGAACTTGATTTGTTGAGCAAGTTCTAGGCTCTTTTGGGTAATTTCATATCCATTAGAGTCGATTAAATAGTGACCATCGCTATCAAGTAATCCTGCTAATAGTTGCAAACGATTTTCTGTCGAATTAATAAGGAAGTTTTGAGGTATATGCTTGTTTTGCAGTAAGTTGTGTTTTCTTAGTTCACTGCTGATAGAGAACCCACTTTTACTTTTATACCCCTTTGTGATAGCATAATTTGTCGTTTTACCTTTTTGTTGATAGACGGACACTTGTTGGTTTAAGTTATCAGCGTAATCAGAAAGGTAAGAAATAATTTCCTCATCTACATTGGTAATACGAGATGAATAGGCGTGTCCATCACCTAGCCAAAGTCCTAAGAAATAAGGCTCAATTGATAGCTGTTGCTCTTCAAATTCTACAGCTACTTTGTAGCCTTTATAGTTCGATTTAAACTTGTCAGATTTTGTTAGGTAATCTTTTACAGTGATATTGAGAACATCTCCGTGCTGATGATTACCTTCATTACGGCTACGTTTCAAGGAAAGAATATGGCTTTCATTCACACGGTAGTCCATACCTTTATTTTGACGAATCCAATACATTCGTTCTTGTCCACGAGCAATAGATTTTACTCTTCTAGGAGTAGAATCATCTCCCATCAACAATTCTCCAGTTACAATGTCCTCTACCTTTTTCAGGCTACCATCAAACATCAACACTTTTGTGCCTTTACCAAGGCATTTCCCCATCCCGGGCCTAGCGGCAATAATGATTAATTCGGTTTTTTGGAAACCAGAAGTTACTCTGTCTAAGGCACTAAATCCAGTTGGAACGCCCGTTAAACCATCTTTTTGATTTTTCTTCGCTTCTAATTCTAAGAGAGCCGTTCGCATAATGGACGACATATCGGCATAGTTCTTACGAATATTTGCTTCCGAAATACGGAATAACTCCTGTTCAACTTTATCTAATAATTGGAAAACGTCAGTAGTATCCTCATAAGCCATTTTCTGAATCTCAGAAGAAACAGTGATTAATTGGCGTTTTAAGGAATGTTCAACAACAATACGTGCGTGAAATTCAATATTGGCAGCCGAGTTGACACGTTGTGTTAATTCAGCTAAATAGGATATTCCTCCAGCGATTTCTAATTCTCCCGTAGAACGCAATTGATTCTGAACGGTTAATAAATCGATGGGTTCTGAACTTGCAAACAGTGTTGTAATAGCACCATAAATACGTTGGTGAGCTTCTTTATAAAAAGAATCAGCTTTCAAAATATCAACGACAGTGGTCAGAGCGTCTTTTTCAATCATCAACGCCCCTAAAACAGCCTCTTCCAAGTCTAAGGCTTGAGGCGGTACTTTTCCTAAACCTGTATCAAGCCAACGATTTTGAGAAGCAATACGTCCTCCTGCAAAAGTTGTTGGCTTTTTATAACTATTGGTATTATTCTGTTCCATCTGATTTATTTGAATGATTGTCAGTTGATTAACCAAATTTTCGTAGAAATATTGGCGTTTATTGACGAGTAATAACTAGTAAATGCCTTCGACTACTCCAACAAGTAAGGAAACAAACGAGGTTTTTAAAGCTCGAATTTAGCCTTACATTAAGGGACAAAGGACAGCAAAGTTAAGCAATATTGTAGTCAATATAGCAATAAATTGAAACAACTTATCGGAGGTAATTATAAATGTCTTGTAAACTAAATTAAACGCATTAATTGTTGAATAAAATGTTGATTTATAAAAAGGAAGTAGTTTTTTTATTTAAAATACTGACTATCAATATGTAAAAATAATGTTTTTTTTTATCTTGAATAATCGTACACAAAAAAGCGTTTTTTTTGTTAGTTTAGTAGTCGTTGTTACATCATTCACTAAAAAACAATTTATAAAGATTTGACCGAAAAAATAATTACCTTAGAAGACGTAGATTTACTGAGCTTCTTAGGAGTAGATAATGTCACTATTAACGAAATTGCTGCGGCATTTCCACAAAGTAAAATTGTTTCAAGAGGAAACGAAATTATTCTGAGAGGTTCGATTTCTGATATGGTTAAAATGGGCGAGATTATCGAGTCCTTATTAACGCATTTTAAGAAATATGGCAAACTCAATAAGGATTTAATCGAAGGTTACATTCATCCATCGGAAGCTCCAGAAGAGGAAACTCCCGTGCATGTGAAAGAGGAGGAGGATGTGCTTTTATATGGTACGAAAGGAGTTGTTATTCGAGTTAAAACGCCCAATCAAAAGAAATTGGTTGAGGCCGCCGCTAAGAATGATATTATTTTTGCGATTGGGCCAGCAGGAACGGGGAAAACCTATACCGCAGTGGCACTTGCTGTAAAAGCGCTTAAAAATAAAGAAGTTAAAAAAATAATTATCACTCGCCCTGCCGTAGAAGCTGGTGAGAATTTAGGTTTCCTTCCTGGCGATTTAAAGGAAAAGATTGACCCGTATCTTCGCCCCATCTATGATGCTTTGGACGATATGATTCAGCCCGAAAAGCTGAAGTTTTTAATTGAAAGCAGGGTAATCGAAATTGCTCCTTTGGCTTATATGCGTGGTAGAACGCTCAATAATGCCTTCGTTTTGTTGGATGAAGCACAAAATACGACTCCCATGCAAATGAAGATGTTCTTGACTCGTATGGGGATTAATTCGAAAGTAATTATTACGGGAGATAAATCGCAGATTGATTTACCAACCAAAATGAAATCGGGTTTAGTGGAGGCTTCTAAGATTCTGACAGGTATTAAGGGGATTACCTTCATCGAACTGGATGGAAAAGATGTGGTTCGTCACCGTTTAGTTCGTGAAATTATCATGGCTTATGATAAAATGGATGCGGAGAAGGAACTCACAAAAGACACCGAAAGTAATTCTAATTATAGAAAAAGATAAGTTCATGCAACCTTTTAGACAAAAAAAGGGTCTTTGGAACTAATGATTAATTTATGGAAGGCAGCTATTTAAGCTGCCTTTTTACCCTAAATGTGACATGAAAAAACTACTTTCCTTTCTTTTTTGCTGTTTTGCTCTTTCACCTTTTGCACAAGAACGTTGTGCGGTAGCAAAACGGGAAGAAATTCTCTCTCAAAATTTGGACTATGTTAGACAAAAAAGTGTATTTGAATCTCAGGTTCGCTCTTTTTTAGAGGAGAATGGCTCTTCTGAAGCACGAGTTGCTGCCGATGAATTAATTCGTATTCCTGTAGTGGTACATGTTATTCACAATACCGCCAGTAATGCGATTGGTGGAACGAATAACCCCAATATTTCGGTTGAGCAAATTAATTCTCAGATAAGAGTATTAAATGAGGACTATCGCAGGAAAGTAGGAACAAATGGTTATAATACTAATCCAATAGGAGTGGATATGAACATTGAGTTTTATCTGGCAAATACCGACCCTAATGGAAATCCTTCTACGGGAATAACTCGTCATTATAATGCAAAAACGGGGTGGAATTTTCAAATTGATCAAGCAGCGATTGCAAAAGTGGTTACATGGGATACTGATCGCTATTTAAATATTTATGTAGCGGTCAGTGATGGACAATATATTGGCTATTCGAGTTTGCCTTATGATAGTCAAGTAGATGGTCTAAAGGGGAATAGTGCGGATATTGCATTACTAAAAACATTTGATGGAGTACTCCTTGATTATAAAGTCTTTGGAACTTGTTGTGGCACTCTAAGTCCTTTATACGCTTTAGGCAGGTCTGTAACCCATGAAATTGGACATTGGTTAGGATTATTGCATACAAATGGTGACGTTACTTGCGGGACAGACTATTGCGACGATACTCCTACAATTGAGAGCCTGAATTTATCTAGTAAAAATGTTTGTACCGCACTAACATCCAATTGTCTTGGGGTAAGTACAAAAAATCAGATTGAAAACTACATGGATTATTCGCCTGATAAGTGTATGAACCTTTTTACGGCGAATCAGAAAGCAAGAGCTAGGGCTGTCTTGTCTTTGAGTGCCAAACGGAAAGCATTGTTAAGTAGTTTAACCAAAGTTGAGGATACGTCCAACCTTGTACTAAGTGTGTTGGGTAATCCTATTCAAAATAATACCATTACCCTAAAAGCTAGTTTTACGGGTACTCAAGATTTAGAAGTTACCTTGTATGACATGAGAGGCAATAAAGTATATGGACAAGACTATATGAACCAATCCAGCGGTTACATAACGATTGTGGCTTCCACCTTTCAGCAGGATATGTATGTAGTTCGGGTTAAAACAAAAAATGAAAGTCAGGGAGCGAGAGTTGCAATTGTTCGCTAATTTCGAAACATTCTTCTTGATTTTTTTGTTGTTAAGGTAAGATAGAAATTGGTAAATGCTTGTTTCTATTTTATAATCTTGCATCGTCAGAATCATGGAAAAAGCAACAAAAATAAAAACGGCATACATTACGCATTGCCTCGAAAAAGGTACTTCACCGGCCTCTATTTTTTCATTTACTAAGCAGTTAAAAATGAAAGAAGGGGAGTTCTATGACCATTATAATTCTTTCCAATCATTAGAAAGCGACATTTGGCTAGGTTTTTTCGAAGAAACAATCGCTAAAATTCAAGCAGAGGAGGTTTATGCCTCATATAGTGTTCGTGAAAAACTCTTGGCTTTTTACTACACTTGGATTGAAGTCTTGAAGCAAAATCGTAGCTACGTCCTGCACTCTTGGGGGCAAATCGATAAACGGAAATTAAGCACGCCCTCTTTTTTAACAGAACTTAAAAAAGCGTTTAAAGATTATGCAAGCACCCTTGTTTCGGAAGGAAAAGATAGCCGAGAAGTGCAAGCTCGAAAATATTTAGACGAGCGTTACCCAGATGCGTTTTGGTTACAACTGGTAATTGTTCTTGATTTTTGGGCAAAAGATGAATCTAAAGGGTTTGAGCGTACCGATACGATGATTGAAAAAGCTGTGAATACCTCCTTCGATTTGATGGGGTCAACAGCACTGGATTCGGTGTTAGATTTTGCCAAATTTATTTTTCAACAACGTCAACCAACTCCTTTTGCCAGATGAAAGAACAAAGTTCAATACCTACGTCTAAGGTAGCCCGTGCAACGAGATTTGTGACGACAGGCGTTAAAATTGGAGGGAATTATTTGAAACACAATGTGAAGAAAATAATGGATCCCAGCATGAGTAGTGATCAATTACATTTAGATAATGCGGAGGATATTTATGGCTCTCTGAGCGAAATGAAAGGTTCTGCCCTAAAGGTAACACAAATGTTGAGCATGGATAAAGGCTTACTTCCCAAAGCCTATCGTGACAAATTTATGATGTCACAATATTCTGCTCCTCCTTTGTCAGGGCCTTTGGTAGTGAAAACCTTCATGAAACATTTTGGTAAAACTCCGCAACAGTTGTTCGATACTTTTGATATGTCGGCAGCTAATGCGGCTTCTATCGGACAAGTTCATAAAGCGAGTAAAGACGGGAAACAATTTGCGGTAAAAGTGCAGTACCCAGGCGTTGCCGAAAGTATTGGGGCAGACTTGCGTATGGTTAAACCCATTGCGATTCGTATGTTTGGCTTGAACGATAAAGACGTAGATCGCTACATGGGCGAAGTCCATGACCGCTTATTGGAAGAAACTAATTACAGTTTAGAGTTAAAACGTTCTATCGAAATATCGGAAGCTTGTTCGCATTTAGCAGGGTTGTTTTTTCCGAAATATTATGCAGAATTTTCGTGCGACCGTATCTTAACGATGGACTGGTTAGGAGGGATGCACCTTAGAGAGTTTTTGCTAACGAATCCTTCTCAAGAAGTTCGCAACAAAATCGGACAAGCACTTTGGGATTTCTATGATTTTCAGATTCATACTTTACGTCAGGTTCATGCAGACCCACATCCAGGGAATTTTTTAATGCAAGCAGATGGTTCACTTGGTATTATTGATTTTGGATGTATCAAAGTGATTCCTGAGAATTTTTACGATAATTATTTTGCCTTAATTAATTTTAAGACCTTAGACGATAAAGCGAAAACGACACATCTTTTTTATGAATTAGAATTTATTTCTAAGGAAGATTCGCCGCAAGAGCAGGTGTTTTTTCAAGAATTGTTTACCGAAATGATTTATCTATTAGGTAAACCTTTTGGTGCAGAAGAGTTCGATTTTGCGGATGATGACTATTTTGCTGCTGTTTACGAATATGCTGAAAAATTGCAGCACGTTGATGAATTGCGAAATTCTAAAGTAGCGAGAGGTTCACAACACGGTTTGTATATTAACCGTACCTATTTTGGACTGTATTCTATTTTGAACGAATTAGGTGCAAAAGTAACCGTTACCCGTCCAGATTGGTTGAGATAGATGTTAGTAGATTTTGAATGTTGAATGATAGATAAGAGTGAATTTTGGATTTTGAATGATAAATTTTGAATGAAAAAAAGCTTTCGAGGGAACTATTTTCCCTCGAAAGCTTTTTCGTTAAAATCCAAAATTTCTTAGAATCCTACCAACG
>JBMLRK010000156.1:0-4403 GCA_049241065.1 Spirosomataceae bacterium | reverse complement strand
AGCTTTCGTGGGAACTATTTACCCTCGAAAGTTTTTTTTGTCAAAATCCAAAATCCAAAATCCAAAATCCAAAATCCAAAATCTCCTAGAATCCTACCAACGCATTGAGAGCCTTAGCATCGTAAACCGTATTTGTTTTTCTATCAAAAATACCAGACGACAAGTTGGTTAATCCGCCATTATCCCAATAGAAAGGAATCATTCCATTCGCTTTTGCCTGTTTCGTTACGTAGTACAAGAAATACGCTCTGGAGTCCAGATGTAGTTTTAAGGCATCACCCGTTAAATTATCACGACGCATCGCACCAAATTCTCCGATAATTACTGGAATTCCATTATCAACAAACTGTTTTTTCATCAAACTAAAAAAGCTGTCCACCGTACTTTCTTCTCCCCAAGTCGGATTGTGCATTAAGTCAGTTGTTGAGCGAAAGTTTTTACCCCAATAATAAAATTGATTGCCCCAGCTTTCGTCTTTGGTCATTCCCGTAAAATTCCACGGCGTATAGTAGTGAATTTCAGCCATCATACGGTTAGGCACTTTATCCGTTGGCATTTTAGTCATCAGCTTATTGGTCATTTCAATGTCTGTAGATGGCCCCTGAACGACAAGTGTTCGATACGCATTTTTTCCACCTGTTGAGCGAACCGCATCAATAAAAGTTTGATGATAACTCAACAAAACACCCATTTTCGTAGCATCATCCACATTGGGTTCGTTGGCACTAGCAAACAGCACATGCTCATCAAAATCTCGTAAAGTCGTTGCGATTTGTTGCCAAAACGCTTTTTGTTTGGCATTATTTTCTACCTGTTTGGCCACAGTGCAATTGTTTTCTAGCCATCCGCCATCCCAGTGAATATTGATAATTACATACATATCATTATTCACACAGGTCTGAGTCACTTCTTTTACACGACTTAGCCAGCTTGCTTTTATCTCTGCTGTTGTCTGGTCAGCATACTGATCCCACGAGCAAGGAATACGTACAGCATTGAATCCGCTCTTTTTTACTAAGGCAATTAAGTCGTTACTAACTTTTGGATTCCCCCAATTGGTTTCTCCACCGATTGCTTCAAGCGTATTACCGATATTCCAACCTACTTTTATTTTATTGGCTAGTTCCGTTGCAGTACTCCCCATGCCCACTGCATCAGCGGCAATCGGAGCAGTATTATAGTTTGGATATAAACTTGGCTTCTGTGAAACTTTTATCTGTATAGAAGGTGCTGTACTTGCCGTCACAGTTACTGTTGCAGAGCGTAAGGTGGTTGTCGTGTTTTCAGAGCTTGTAAGTGTCAAAGCGACAGTCCCACTTTTGCCCGCCGTTTGTGCAACCGTCAGCCAAGTAGCATCTGAGGTAGCCGTGATAGTAGGTGCATTCGACGAAGCAGTAACTGTTGACGTGCCACCCGTATTTTCAAATACAGCCACTTTATTATCGAGTGACAATGTTAAAGGTTCTGCCGCCTGATCTGATTTACAATTAGTCAAGGCAAATAAATTTAAAGCTAAAAGACCTAGTATTTTAACTCTATGAAGAATGCTCATAAGAATTTTTTCTTTAAAATGTTCGATGAAAACACAAACATAGAGTTTTAACCTTCTTTTTGAAGCCACAATTTAACTTATTTTGATAAAAACTAGTAAAATTCAGGGTTTACCCTTATATTTTGAGCAATATTGAACGATAGTTTTTAACTGAATAACCTTATCAAGAAATCGCATTAGAACATGAAATTTGCAACAACGTTATTATTTCTATTTATTTTATTAAGAGTAAACGTTTATTCACAAGCGTTACTTTTTGACTTTACTCTAAAAGAACCAACTTCTTTTGGAGAATTACAGCGAGTTAATCTTTGGGCTACACAATATTATATTCATCAAATGAAGGCAGGAGGAGGCGTTCCGATTGTCTATGAGAATGGAGAAAAGACAAACGTATATGTAGATACGTGTGATTTTTGTGCGGCAGCCTTAGAAGGAACGGCTCAAGTAACAGATGAGTTTGGAGAAGTTACGCTGATCAACTTTGCGTCAAGAGGGGCAACCAGTGTAGTAGATTGTCGGAAATGTGTCAAATATGCCAAAAGTAAACTAGCCGTAGAAGAGTGGGGGAAAATACGTTGGGAAAAAGCAAAAGGTTATGGTAATGGAGTTCAAAATTATCGCTTAGTTCCCTTTCGAACTATCGCAGTTGACCCTACTATCATTCCGTTTGGAACGGTCATTTATATTCCTGAGGTACGAGGTAAATTAATTATGCTCCCAAATGGAGATACGGCTGAACATGACGGCTATTTTTTTGCAGGAGATAAAGGAGGAGCTATTAAACAAAATCATATTGACATTTTTACAGGCATATTTAAAGCGAACCCATTTCCATCTGTTATGACTTCCGTTGAAACGCAAGGGTTTGACGCATATCTCGTTAACGATGAAAAAGTTATTGAGATGTTGACCAAAATACACCTAAAGTAAGTGGTGATTTTGGATTATGAATTTTAAATTTTGGATTTAATATGCTAGTTATTAATTACTTACAACAAAAATGAATAATAACTAATTCGGTGATAATAAGTACTCGTTAATAAATAGTTTATGATAATTTTTGTGTCAAGATATACCATAAGCTATTAGAGAATAGTGGTTTATCGAAATCTTTGAACATTAAACTGACGACTACTTATCTATAATTAAACTCATAGCTAACAAAGATGAAAAAATACATTTTGACCCTTGCTCTGCTCACATCAATCTGTTCGATAAAGAGTTTTGCACAGCATCATAAAAAAACACACAGAGTAAAGAAAACTCATAAAACCAGTCATTTAGCCATGTCAGAAACGAGCGTTCCATTTGTTGTAGCCCGCAACTATTTCGTAAAAAATACCTATCAAGACGGGAATCATGTTGACCCTAAAATTACTTCAGAAGTTCAACTTGAAAGTGTTTTAGGTTATGCCACCGTGATGGGTGAAAATGGACAACCTACTCCAATAGATTTTAGTAAGCAATACGCTATTTTAGTAATCGGACATACGACCGACAAAGCGACAAGTATGACAGCAAGTAGTTTAAAACAACAAGCAGGCAAGATTATTTTCACCTATAAGTATCAAGAAGGAGCAAAACAATCTTATACCATGTTGCCTTTTCTACTGGTGATTGTAGATAAAAAATACGAAGGAGAAGTGACTGTAGTGAAAGAATGAGTAACAGCCCCCTAACCCCCAGAGGGAGAATTTTAGGCAAGTACAGACTGTGGTACTTAACTTAAAATGGACGTTAGTAGTATGTTAGATACTGCCAACGTCCATTTATAATCGTTATTTGCACTGTTTTTGTGTTAAAAAGAGCGGTTAAGCCACTTCTGATAACAGATGTACCATTAACTAATAACTAAATTAGAAAGGTAAATCCTGGTCATCTTCGCTGAACGAAGGCAAATCCGCCACAGGAGGAGCAGTACGGCTAGTTGCCTGAGGTTGAGCCGCAGGGCTGTTGTACGAAACAGGAGCAGAACCACCTGCTAATTCAATACGAAAAGCACGTAAATCTGTGTACCAACGCTCGTTATATTCACGAGATTCAGCATTGAAAGTTACTTTTAATTTATCACCAAGAGCAAATTGCTTCAATTCTACTGCACGGTCACCCCAAGCAGAGAAGCACGCTTTTTTAGGATATTGTTCTTCCGTTTCCAAAACAAAATCCTGTTTTACCCATTGTCCTTTTGCCCCAGAACCCGTTTGTTCTGGAAGAACCTTTACCAATGTACCTTCTAATTCTAACGCCATAATAAAATTATTTTGAATGCTATTTCTGTTTAGTCCTTGAAAATCAAATTCTTGCAAAATACCGATTAGGAATTTAATTTGAGAATGCCCGAAAGCCTTTGCAAATACGTAAAAATCTGCTAGTTTTGCAAGACCAAATCAAGGCAATGTGGTGGAATTGGTAGACACGCTACTTTGAGGTGGTAGTGGGAGTAATCCTGTAGGAGTTCGAGTCTCCTCATTGTCACAAAGTCCCTTTATTTCGCAATAAAGGGACTTTTTCTATTTTTGACACAAAAATTGCCACAAAACTACACTTTTTAGACCTGAAAATGCCCCTTAAAACGCAAGAAACAAACTACAAATTAGCAGAACTCCGAACTCGTAACAATGACCTCTCTAAACGCTGGTATATCGAATATTTTGCCACCGAAGAAGGCTCTGGAGAATTAATCCGTAAACAAAAGTTCTGCCCCGTAAAGTACAAATCCGCCAAAGAGCGAAAAGAATGGGCAAAAGACTATATTTCCGTCATTAATGCCGCACTTGTTGCTGGTTATGTACTGCCAAATCCCTTTGACGAAGAGCAACCAATACCAAAAGAAGTTGAATCTGACAAA
>JBMLRK010000155.1:0-1417 GCA_049241065.1 Spirosomataceae bacterium | reverse complement strand
ACAACCCCAACTCCATGAACACACTCACGACAGAAGGTCAGGAAAAAATTAATGCGATTGCTTTGCAGTATCATCTTAGTCAAGATGCCGTATTGGCGATGCTACAAGCCGTACTAAATGGCGGAGGCCGAATGGCTCAGTTTAATATTTACGAACTTGGTGGCGGAGGTCAATGGATGCAAGGAGGTATGACTATGGTGGGTGATATGTTTAATCATTCCCTAAAAAATAAGGTCAGTAACCTCTGCCAAGAACTCGCTAATTTAGTAGCTCACTCTTCCATTTTCGAGTTGAGTCCGATTGCCGAATTAGGAAGCTCCTTTACAGCTAATAATTGGTATCCATCCGAACTTGGAATACCCTCTTCGGTAGGTTCTCAGAATAATATTCGTTATGCTATTTTTCCGAATACCAGTCGATTGGCAATCGAGGTAAATGGCGTGTTATCGGTTTATGACACCCTCAATCATCGTATTTCGGGAGTTTCTCAACAACAACAAAATAATGGCTTTTCGATTGTTCTTTCGAGCCAGTTTGGAACGGTGGATGTACTTAGTTTACCGTTGGTTAATGGGCATAAAAAAGAGGAGGTCGTTGTTGAAGAGTCAATTACTCCACCTATTGCAGTAGTGTTACCAGAGCCAATCATAGAACCAGAAAAGCCTGTGCTTCCTGTTTCTGTGATAGATGAGGACGATATATTTGCCAAAATTGAACGATTAGCAGGACTGTTCCAGAAAGGAATCTTAACTGAACAAGAGTTTTCGACCAAAAAAGCAGAACTTTTGGCAAGACTTTAAAGAGAAGTAACACTCCTAGTTTTTAGGAGTGTTATCACCATCAAATACAGGACAAAGATTTTGAGACTCACCTTCTGTAAATACTCTTGAGCGTATAATAAAGCGTAATCCCAATGGAATTTCGAGCGAAAAACTTGCCCCTCTACCTTTTACGACATCAAGCGTAAGTTGGGTGTGTTGCCAGTAGTCAAACTGAAAAGCACTCATGTAGAAGTCACATCCATGAATATTCCCAACCCAAACATCATTTGAGCCGACTCTAAACTCTCCTACAGGAAAACACATCGGGGCAGAGCCATCACAGCAACCTCCACTTTGGTGAAACATCAGTTCTCCGTGCTGTTCTTTTAAGCGATCAATTAACGAAATAGCCTCTTCCGTCAAACAAATTCTTGGTGTTGCATCCATAAAAAAGGAGGTCAGTTCCCCATAAAGTCTTGAAGAACTGACCGTTTAGTTTGTATTGGTCTTACTAATCAATGTTATAGCGTCTTAAACTATATTATTTTCTATGCGGTAGTAATATCGTTACCGACATCACTACCGATAGAAAATAGGTAACAGGTACAAATTATCCCTAAAACTGTACTAAAATTAACAAATGAAATCATTGGCAG
>JBMLRK010000154.1:0-6259 GCA_049241065.1 Spirosomataceae bacterium | reverse complement strand
TTTTCAACTATAAAAAGTCCTGGAGTATGGATGAAGATGAGTTTTTGAGTAAGAAATCGTATGTATTCGGCATACTATGTATGAATAGTACTCATCATAACAAATCAATATTACCCATATTTTTTGCTATATAACTTTGATTATGTTAAATAAAAATTCTAAGGCCTTCCTTTAATACTCTAATAAGTAGATAAAAAACTTAATTTACTACTCTGTGCTACAATGATGGCTTAACCTATTGATTTCGAGTGCCTGCTGATGACGGATATACGATTAAGTAGTTTTTCAAAAGTCTTCTGGTATTTGACTTTTCAAGATATACAGTTTCCTCAATCATAAATATAACCATTAAGGAGTTAAGAATATTGAGCGATAATGATAGAACTTAATAGACTCAACTCCTTAATGGATATTAGTTTTTCAAAAAAGTCTGGTATTTGAATTTTCTAGTAAGTCTTCGTTTGAAACACGAGAGGATTCCGTAGATTAAGAATTATACCTGATAAGTTATGATCACTTACTTAACTTGTAACTTTTTGTTACTCATATCCCTCACTCTATTTCTGTAACAGCCCGTCAATACCAAGAGAGTTTACCACCAACTACGATTTGAAGATTGACAGGGCTGTTATTGAAAGTAGCCTACTAAACACCTAACTCGGTTAGAGCGGCTTGGGCTTTATTATCGATTGAGTTTTTATACTCGTGCTTTTTATAGGTTAAGGCTTTTTCAAAATAGCTTCTAGCCCTGGCCTTATCGTTTTTAGCTAGGTACATATAGCCTAGTTGTAGGCATGAAGTGGGAGCAAAATACGTATTCAAATTTCCTGCTAATTCGATGGCATGGACATATAAAGGAATGGCCACATTGAACTGACCTATCTTCTGATAAATACGTGCTTTTCGGTAATTAAATTCGACTTTTTCAAGCGGATTGGTAAAATTTGCTTCCGTCAACTCATCAAGTACTTCTAAGGCTTCTGTATTGTAACCTCCATCAAAAGCAAAGCGAGCTTTGAGTAGGTTTTTGGAAGGAAAGGTCTTTGTTTTCTGGAAGGACTCATAAAAAGACTGAGCATTCTTGTCTGCTTCCGACAGCTTTTTTCCAATACCATTAATTCGATTTAGGTACGTCAATGCTTGTTCTGAATTATTGGCAAGCCAGTAACTTAACGCTAATTTGTAAGTCGCATCTTTCTGGAAACTATGCCCACGGAAGGTTCTTAAATACGCTTGATACGACTTAATGGCTTGGGAATATTGCCCTTTTTGTAAGGCTATATCGCCTTGGTAAAGGTCAAAAATAGGTAAGTTTAAGTAAGCACTTCCTGTTGGACGACTTTGCACAATTTTCAAGGCTTGTTCACTTTTATTATCCTTTAATGAAATGGAAGTACCTAGAAAACTAACGGCTAAGTTATCTGGGTTTTTATGAACAAAATCGAGTACTTCTTGACGTTCTCGGTCGTTTAAGGTTAGAATATTTGATTGAATAAATAACTGATAAAATTTGGCTTCCTTTCCAATCAACTTATCGTTGGCAGCCATGTCTAATTCCTTTAATCCTTGTTGAATATTTCCCTTGAGCCCTAATAATCTAGTAATCCAGCGATAATTTTCTGGCACTGAACCTATCAGTACGTGCAATAGTCCTAAGCTCTTGTTATTCAGTGAGAAAGTTGGAAATTTCTTGCGATTTTCTTCTAATAATTTATAGGCTGAAATGGCGTTAAAGCCACCCTTCGATTCGTGTCCTAGTTTCATTTTTACTAAAGCCCAATGGAAATTAATTTCAGCCCGAATGAAACGATTATACGGAGAAGTATCGTCCATCTTTTCGATTAAATCAAGGCGTTCATCTTCCTGATCAACCAAGCGATTATAGGCAGCTTCGTCTTCCGTGGCAAACAGCACAATCATATCCGCAAAATCGTCTAACCAAATTTTAATTCCATTGGTAGGCGACTCCTGAGCCAAGAGTTGTCGAGCGTGTTGCACTTTCAGTTGGGTTAATTCTTGATAAGCCAATTGAAGATTAGGGGTCAGTACAAAATCATTGCCATACGAATTGACTGCCATGCCTATTACAAGGATTATCCATAAAAAAAACGTTCTTATCATGTTCTTAAAAAATACGAGTTAGGGAGATGCTAACCATTGAAATTCGGGAAAAAACGCACAATCCAGTTATAGACATAGCAACCCGCACCAATTCCCGCTAAGGATTCCAGTCCTGCAAATAGCACCAAGATACCCACTATTAGTTGAGCATTCAACTGCGTTACCTTTAAAATCAAAATGACTAGCAAAAAAAACCAAACCAATACGAGCCGCAAAGCGTTTTGGAAGGTAAAATACCAACTTAACTGGCGAATTTACAAGCTTTAATAAGCCATCTGCTAAATAGCCTCCAGTGCAAAAGGTGTGTCAACCATCTTGGGGTAATTGTTCCCATTTGAGGAACACTACGAGTCGCAATCGCCAGTTGTCGTGCGGCTACGTCGCCAAGAGCAGTCTGTTGCTTGTTTTTAGTTATTTCTGCCATTGCTAATATATAACTTTAGGATACTAATGCTTGTTCAATGTCCCACTTGATGTCTTCGATATGCTCGATACCTAGCGACACCCGCAAGACGGTAGGCTCCACTCCTGCTGCTTTTTGCTCGCTTTCCGAAAGTTGAGAGTGCGTAGTTGAAGCAGGGTGAATAATTAGGGTTTTGGAATCACCTACGTTGGCTAAATGGCTGATTAACTTTAGATTATTAACAAATTTTTCGGCATCTTTTTGTGTTCCTTTTAACTTAAAAGAAAGTACGCCCCCGAAACCTCTGTTTAGGTATTTTTTGGCTAATTCGTGGTATTTATTATCGGGTAATCCGAGGTAGTTAACGCTCTCAACCGCAGGATGATCAACTAACCATTGTGCTAATGCAAGGGCATTTTCGTTGATACGTTCTACTCGTAAACTCAAGGTTTCTAAACCTTGTAGCAATAAGAAGGAGTTGAACGGACTTTGTGCAGGGCCCCAGTCTCGTAAGCCTTCTACCCTAGCCCGAATAATGAATTGGATGTTGCCAAACGGGCCTCCAATACCAAATACATCGTTGAGAACTAAGTCATGATAACTTGGAGAAGGTTCTGTAAATTGAGGAAATTTGCCGTTACCCCAGTTATAATTTCCTGCATCAACAATTACACCACCCATGCTTGTTCCATGTCCTCCAATCCACTTAGTTGCCGATTCGATGACGATATTAGCTCCGTGTTTGATAGGTTGGGCAATTGCTCCACCTGCTCCGAAGGTATTATCAACCACCAAAGGCAAGTCATATTTTTGGGCTAATGCCGAAAAGGCTTCAAAATCAGGAACACTGAAGCTCGGATTTCCAATGGTTTCTAAGTAGATAAATTTGGTTTTATCATCAATCAATTTTTCAAAACTAGCCACATCATCGCCATCGGCAAAGCGTGCTTCTACCCCAATGTTTTTGAAGGAGTTTTTAAACTGATTATACGTTCCTCCATATAGGAAGGAAGTCGTAATAAAGTTATCCCCTACCGTGGTAATATTATTGATGGCCACAAATTGAGCCGCATGACCAGAGCTTACTGCCAACGCCGCTACGCCACCTTCGAGGGCTGCTATTCGTTTCTCAAAAACATCACTTGTAGGATTCATGATTCGGGTGTAGATATTCCCAAATTCTTTCAAAGCGAATAAGTTAGCTCCGTGTTCTGCATTATTGAACACATAAGAAGTCGTCTGATAAATGGGTACAGCACGAGCATTGGTAACAGGGTCAGGAGTTTGTCCAGCGTGTAATTGAAGTGTTTCGAATCTCATATTTTTGTGTGGGTGTCTATCATGCTCACCCGTTTATCGTTTGTTTTTAGATGATTCTTATAGGTTAAAAGCCGTATCGTTTCCTCATTTCTTTTTTCTTAAATCAAGGTTTTGAAAATAGAATAGTCGTATGACATCTATGTTTTTAAACTTGGTATCAGCCATAACTTGCTGATAAACATTGGAGTAACCTGCCTGTATATACGACGACTTCGTAAAATAATAGGCTAAACCCACAAAGAAGCGATTTTGGTCAAAAGGGAAATACGTCCCTCGGGTATCTGCGGTTGGAAAATTGATAAAAATCTCATCGCTTGCAACAGCCGCTAAGGTATTTGGAGCAAAGCCTCTTTTTGAAAGAGGGACACTAACTAAAAAATTGCTTCGTAAACGAATATCAAATTTATAGCCTTCTCCTAATTCGTTATCATTCTTGAGTCTATTTCTAAAACGTTCTTCCAAACGTACCCAACTCATGGTTTTAGCCTTACTGAGACGACCATGGTATTGCACTTATTGCCAAATTCGATGCTCTGGCTGTGAAATATTCGCATGACCTTCATCAGGAAAGTGATTGGTATATTCGTAGCCATTACTAAGTTTAATATCATCTGTTAAATAATAGGTTAATGCTACACGTCCCAATGCTTTGGAGGCATCGTTGATATAGTGATTGGTGGTACGGTAATGAAGGTCTAGCCACAAACCCCATTTATCGGTAACTCGTGTTTGGTTGAAATAGCCCAACCAAAGCTGATTTTCCTGCGATGTTTGAGCAACTGTTTGGGCATACGTAATACTTCCTGTCCATAGACAGAGACAAATGGTAATGATTTTGTTCATACATAATCGGTGGTTGATTAGAATAGTAACGGAGTAAGGTAAATAAAAAGTGAGGTGAAATAAGGGATACTTATTTCTGTTATTCAAAGACTAATTTTTGAAGCATTACGCCTATAAATACTACATAAACGCTTCCTACGATAGACCATACTGCAACTTCTTCAAATAAAACAGAGTCCGTAACTGCTGTTACTGATTGTTTGATAGCTTCCATAATGTATTAATTTTAAGAGTGATTGGATATACCGTATAGTAATTTGAAATACTGGTCTTTAATCGTTTTGAAAAATAAGCTGATAAAGACTACTAGAATAACTAGACTCGTCTGATTAATCATATTCGGAAACAAGCTGATACTAATCGGAATGAATAATAACAGGCGGCTATATTCTAGGTAAAATACCCAGCGACGTTGTTCTAAAATAGCTCCACAATTAACCAGCGTCACTAAAATGATTAAAGAGGTAAACACCTGAACCAATGTGGGTAATTGTTCTTGATTATAAATGAGATAAAATAAAGAAACTAATACGACACTAATCTGAATGACGATATAATTGCGAAACCGAGTAGAACTTACTTCTTGGGCAACCTGAACCAGAAACTTCGGTTCTAGTAGTTCTCTAATGTTGGGGTCTAGGGTTTCAGGCTTACTCAACAGGATACGTAATTTTCCTTTTAAACCTGGCGTTTGCTTACAAGCATGTAGCAATTCTAGCAGGTAATGAAAATGTTGCCATAGAAAGCTGTAACTCTTGATTGGTTTAGTAAGTCCATAAACGGGTTCTTCTACTTCTTCGGCAAACGTGCCAAAAATTTTGTCCCAAATAATGAACATATCGCTGTAATTTTTATCTAAATACTGCTCATTACACGCATGATGTACTCGGTGATGCGAAGGAGTTACTAAAATGTATTCTAAGAAACCCAATTTGCCCACGGTGCGAGTATGGGTAAAAAATGGATAAATGCCATGCACCAATAATACCACGGTAATCATCTCGGCCGAAAATCCAATGATGGGTAACAACGACCAAAAGAAGGTACGGGCAATTGCTTGAAAAATAGTGATACGAGCCGAAACAGTGAAATTAAACTCTTCGCTTTGGTGATGTACAATATGAAGCCCCCAAAGAATGTTTACTTCGTGTCCCAAACGATGGTACCAGTACCATAATAAATCGGTGACTAAAAACAAGGCAACCCATGAAATAATCCCCGATTGAATGTTGAAAATACCAAAATGCTGATTCAAGTAATCATAGACGAAATAGAATATACCTGCCGTAAAACAATCGGTCAAACGTTCTGCGATACCGACATTAAGATTAGCAATGGTATCTTGAAAGTTATGCAATTTTCGTCCTTGCTTTTTGGTAATCCAAAATTCGATAACCATCAAAATGACAAATAAGGGGATTGCATAAGCTAGATATTTCGTGTGCATAGTGCTTTAAGGTTAGTAAGTATGATTAAAAGACTCGGAACATTGGGCTACCTGTCGTGATAAAAACCCAATGTAGAGTACCCACTTCAATCTCTGTGTACCAATTATCTTTAATTAATTAGGAG
>JBMLRK010000153.1:0-1096 GCA_049241065.1 Spirosomataceae bacterium | reverse complement strand
AGCACTAGCGGGGGCGTGACGCTCTTTCCCATTTTAGGTCGTAGCCGATGCCATGACCTGTTTGGAGTAAAAATCAAGGTTGCTTTTGCAAAAATCTACTACTCATCCAACCCAGGGCTCTTGGAGCTACTAAAGAATCTCGTCTGTAAATGAGGTTCTTTTTTAAGTTATCTGCTGGATACATTTCCACAAACCACCAAACTCTGTTACTTTTATCTTTGTACTCAGCCCAAGCTAAACCTTTGGCATTTTTAGGATATTTCGTAACCGTATTTCCTTCGACATTGTAACCGTAAAGGTAGGTTGCAGTGTCGTCTTTTATTGGCTCTGACCGAAGTGTATAACCGTCGTTTAGGGTAATGAATTTAATAGGCGTGTTCCATATTGTTTTAGGTGCTTGCGTGCGTACTATTCTTGCTCTTTGGTAATTGAGTGCTATGTTAAAATTATCACTCACATTATACTTGGTTTCGTATTCTACGTATTCGTTACAACAGCCAAAGTCAAGAATAATAAAAGAAGTGAGTTTTTTGTTTGCATCAAAAAACAAGGTTGATAGCTCTTGATAGCCTTCAAAGACTTGAACAAACTGATTTTCTTTGTGTAGAAAAATCTTAACTAAACTTGCTTCTGCTCCACTATATCCTCCATAAATGACATCTAATTTCCCATCTGCATTCAAGTCCATAAAGTGAAAACAGTCTTTGAATTTTTTTTCCTTGTAGGATTCATTATCATAATAGTAAGCCAAAGAATCAAAGTGAACTTTTAGTTTTTCAGTGATTTGTTTTCGATATGAGTCTGTAACCTGCGTTTCAAACTTACTCCAAACAATCGTATCACCATATGCAAAAAAACGCATAGGCTCTAATACTTCTTGATTTTTACTTACGGAATCTACCATACCTAATCCTGATAAAGAGTCAGGAGCAGTATTATTCTTATCGTTTTCTTCAGAAGAACAAGCAAAGGCAAATAAGCCTATAAAGATTAAACAAATGTTGAAATTATTTTTCATGTCATAGAAGTATTAAAAGTGTAATAAGCGTAACGAAAGTTATGAATACTTTGGCAAAAAGCAGACAGTAGCTAACGC
>JBMLRK010000152.1:0-1227 GCA_049241065.1 Spirosomataceae bacterium | reverse complement strand
TTACCCATTTTAGTACGCTCTATTTATCACGCTACGGGGAAAAAGGCGTAGAAGAGTAGTTTTTTTTGAAACTGGGGTCTATCACACATTAGATAGACCCTAGTTAAATTGATTTAGCTAGAATCCATATTAGCGAATATGTCCAAAAAGCAAAAAATAGAGAGCGTTAAATAGCATATCCTGATTAAAACAAATCGTTTATCTTCCAAAACCGTATGCTTGCATAATACATTTATTTTCTGCAAATTAGGCTATGTTTCACCAACCAAACAAAGCCATGTACCATACCATAATTTTCGATATACAAGGTGCCATTTGTCGCATCACCTTAAATCAACCTGCTGTTTTTAATGCCCTTTCTAAGGAAATGCTAATGGAGTTACGACAAGCGTTTGAGGTCGTCGCTGCTGATGATGCCATTCGGGTAGTCGTGCTTACGGGTTCGGGAGATAAGGCTTTTTCTTCGGGACAAAACCTAAAATCTGGACTGAATCCACAGATGGATAGTTTGGGGGATTTCCTTCGTACCTACTACAATCCTTTGATTTTAGCCATGCGAAAACTTCCGAAACCCATCATTTGCGAACTCAATGGGGTAGCTGTGGGAGCTGGTTGTTCGCTGGCATTGGCTTGCGATACCATCATTGCTTCTGAAAATGCTTCGATGGCACAGCTCTTCGTAGGAATTGGCTTAATCATGGATGCAGGTGCGTCCTTCTTTTTACCAAGAATTATTGGAACTCAAAAAGCCTTTGAATTATGTTCGACGGGGAAAAGTGTCAACGCTCAGGAATGTTTACGATTAGGTCTGGTCAATGCTCTTGTTGCACCCGATTCGCTCCGTAATCATGTTCAACAAATGGCTGAGATGTACGCCAACGCTCCAACCAAAGCAATCGGGATGATGAAAAAGCTATTGAACGAATCTTCTTCTTCCACCTTAGAAGAATGTTTAGAACGAGAAGCCGTTCATCAAGAAATGGCTGGGCAAACGGAAGACTTTATTGAAGGACTTGCTGCCTTTATGTGTAAGAAGAAACCTAGTTTCAAAGGAAGATAAGTAGTGATGTAAAATTATGAATTTTAAATTTTGGATTTAATACACTACTAGCTATTTACAACAAAAGTATCAGCTAATTTTACACGGTTACGTAAATAGTACCATATAAAACAAAAAAAAGTCGATGGCATGACCGTCGACTTTTTCAATAACCCTAACCCATAAAA
>JBMLRK010000151.1:0-3885 GCA_049241065.1 Spirosomataceae bacterium | reverse complement strand
AGTTTGATGCCTTCTCGTTGACAATCAGCAGCGAACTTGTCTAGCATTTTCTTGAAAGAAGGCGACAGCGTATATTTTACCCCTTTCTTGCTATACCTCTTCTTAAAAGCTTCAAAATCCTTATTCCAAACCAAATCGTTACCAATATAGCCTTTGTATTTATCTGTTTGTCTTACAGGATAAAGCCCTTCAAAAAACTAGTGCAAATCACCTCGGTATTTATACAAGGGCAAATAATCGTCTTTCCAATCAAAGTCTCCTTTGTGTCCTGCTAGGGTTTGGCGTAAAATAGGTTCTTGCAAATAAGGCAAAAACTGTTTGGGGTCAACTACATCTTTTCGTTTGGCAAAACCATATAAATCGACGTTCAAAATAATCGTTTTAGGCTTTTTGTTATGCACTCGATACAGTTGATAACGAGCGTATTGCATATCAAAATGCCAACCCGACATTCCTAAATTATAGGAATTGACATGCAACATCGAATCTAAGATTTTGGGAGAAATGTGATATTCTGCCCTAGATGAACCCAAAATCAAGACATCGGCATTGATTTTTCCAAGAAATAAATCGTTCCACTCGGCATAATAACGATGATGCGATTGCTGTAATCCTTTATCTACTTGATACGCAAATCCATACATTATAGCCAAAGGCACAATAGCTAACAGGGCTATTTTTTTCCAAAATATCTTAATCATGCTGCATACGCCCCACAATGGAATAGGCTTTTTTATTTCCTAATACTAATTGTTGAAAACCTTCAATACGATAGTTATCTATTAAACCTTTTGAAAAATGAGCTTCTAGGTTTTTCTGTGAATGGTACAAATAATTCTTCTCTTCCAATTGAGCTTCAATACGGATAACTTGTCCTTGATTCTTGAAAATAGCCAATTTTTTAATGGCTACTTTCTCGGTAGGTTTTAGCGTATAAAGAATACTTGAATCGTTTTCAACCACCACATAGCTTTGTTTATAGGCCGCCTTATTCAAATCGGCTTGCTGAAAAAGTTCTAGTTCCTTTGCCCAATCCAACTCCTCTAGTTGCTTGGTTTCTGCCTGTCCATCCACCGTAATTGTTTTTTGAACACGTTTCTTCTGTGCATCTAACTGCTTGATTTGTGCATCAATCAAGCCTTTTAAATCAAAATAATGCTTCGTTTGAGCTGCTTCTGGTTCAGCACAACTTTGGAACAACAGACAAGTAATAACTAATAAAACGAAGTATTTCATCGGATGGATTTCGGTTATTGTAAGAGTGTCTCTGCAAAAACGATACGTTGTTTTTGACAAAAGACGCTATGATGGAGCTTTTCCTTCACAAAACTATGCGATACTTTTCACATTCGCATAAAAAACAAAAAATCCCTACCAAAAATTCAGTTTTGATAGGGATTTAAGGACACTAGCTTTGTCTTACAACAAGCTTACACCTGTCATAATCGCTGGTTGAGCAACACCAAGCAATTCAAGAACCGTCGGAGCGATGTCTCCTAATTTACCATCTTTGATTGGTTTTGTATAGTCATTGTCAACCAAGATACAAGGCACTAAATTCGTTGAGTGAGCCGTGTTTGGTGTTCCGTCTTCGTTAACCATAAAGTCTGCATTACCGTGGTCAGCAATGATAATGAACGAGTAACCATGTTTTAGACCTACTTCTACAACCGCCTTAGCACATTGATCAACCGTTTCAACTGCTTTCACTACTGCCGAGAATACGCCAGTATGACCCACCATATCAGGGTTAGCAAAGTTCAAACATACAAAATCAACCTCCTCTTTTTCCAATTCAGGAATCAAGGCATCACGTAAATCTGGAGCAGACATTTCTGGAGCTAAATCATACGTTGCTACCTTCGGAGAAGCACGCATAATGTTTGTTTGTCCAACAAAAGGCTCTTCACGACCACCTGAGAAAAAGAACGTTACGTGTGGATATTTTTCGGTTTCCGCCATACGGATTTGTTTTTTACCCGCATTCTGTAACACTTCACCCAAGGTCATTACAATATTGCTATCGTCAAATACTACTTTTACCCCTACAAATGACTTATCGTATTCAGTCATTGTTAAGTAATATAACGACAATTTCTTCATGTCTTGTTCAGGGAAATCACGTTGCGTTAACGCCTGAGTGATTTCACGACCACGGTCTGTACGGAAGTTGAAGCTCAATACTACGTCACCTTCTTCAATCGTAGCCACTGGCTGACCATTTTCAGTAAGGATAATCGGTTTGATAAACTCATCCGTTACACCTGCTGCATAAGATGCTTCAATCGTGCTTAACAACGCCGAAGAATCAACTTGCTCGCCCGTAGCTTTCACCATGGCATCATAAGCTAATTTCACACGTTCCCAACGGTTATCTCTATCCATTGCAAAATAACGACCCGTTACTGAAGCAATTTTAGCACCTGTGGTAGCAATATGATTTTGTAAATCTGTCAAGAAACCTAAACCAGATTTAGGATCTGTATCACGTCCGTCTGTAAAAGCATGGATATAAACTTTCTCCAAACCTACTACGTTAGCAGCCGTACAAAGCGATTTTAAGTGATTGATATGAGAGTGAACTCCACCGTCAGATACTAAGCCAATAAAGTGAACTTTCTTATCGTTTGCTTTTGCATAGGCAAAAGCCTCCGCCAACACAGGCTCTTGAGCTAAGGTATTTTCTGTAACAGCCTTGTTAATTCTTACCAAGTTTTGATACACGACACGTCCAGCACCAAGGTTCATGTGACCAACCTCCGAGTTACCCATTTGACCTGCTGGCAAACCCACTGCCAAACCAGAAGCTTCTAATTTAGAGTGTGGATATTTAGTGTATAGCGAGTCAATAAATGGCGTGTTTGCTTGATCAACAGCTGAAACTTCTGGCTTGGTAGCAATTCCCCAGCCATCTAAAATCATTAATACTACTTTCTTATTCACGTGTTGTATTGGTTATAATTGATGTTTTTCTACAATAAAATCTAAAAATGCCTCCGCACAACGGCTGACGATTTGATATACATTTTCAAAACCCTCTAGTTCGCCATAATACGGATCTGGGACTTCCGCAATTCGTCCCTCTTCTGTTGAAGCCAAGGGGTCAAATTTACGGTACAAAAAACAGCTTGAATGTGGTTGATTAATCCCCGTTGCTCGATGGCTAATGGATTGGATATTTTCCATATTGTAATTATCCATCCCCACGATGTAATCAAATACCGAGAAATCTTCTCCTGTTAATCTTCTACATTTATGCGTTAAATTCAACTCATGCGAAACCGCATTGGCACGAGTGCGACGGTCGGGTAATTCTCCAATATGATAGCTATGTGTAGCGGCAGAATCGCATTGAATACGACGTTGTAAATTCCGCTTGCTAACCGCTTGGCGAAACGTTTCTTCTGCAATAGGTGAACGGCAAATATTGCCTGTACAAACAAAAAGGACTTTAACCATAATCATCTTAAATCAATATCACACAAACAAAAGACAGCTATTTTTCAATGGGTTGATTCTCTTCATCAACCAGCACAAAAATCTCTTCTTTTGGTTTTTTCATCAAATACTTCTCTCTCGCAAACTTTTCAATGAGCTTTTTATTTCCCATCACCTCCATTCGTTCCTTCTCTAAAGCCTTTAATTTTTCAACGTAATATACTCGTTCGTCTTCTAAACGAGCTAATTCTCGATACATTCTAATCTGTGTAAAAATATCATTCGCATCAAAAAATAACATCCATATAAACAAACCCAAAAAGGTAAGAGTATAAAAGCGGTATTTATTGTTTGCAATATCTAAAAGCTGTTTTTTGAAACGGGACATAAAATCAAGGATAAGGCTCTTTCTGAAAATAATTACACAACAAATATACTTATTTTCTG
>JBMLRK010000150.1:0-9684 GCA_049241065.1 Spirosomataceae bacterium | reverse complement strand
CAGTCGTAAAGGAGAAGCCTTTGTATATTGGGGTTACAATCGTTCGACTTATACCAATTCGGACATCCACTTTATGGGTAAAGGATATGATTTTACGTTGTATAATGTTATTGCCAAAGACGCACCAACACCTTTTAATGAAGTCACCAGTACCTACATTAATCCATCGTTGCTTTCTATTCCACAGTTTAATTTTCGTGGTGGATATTTCATTAACGATCACTGGGCAATTTCATTAGGTTGGGATCACATGAAGTATGTAGCCGACGATTGGCAAACCGTAAAAATGACGGGAACGATTTCGCCCATTGTATCAAGTCCTACCATCATTGTTGACCCTCAATACGTAGGTACATCTAACAATACCAATGTTGTATTGAATCCAGACCGTTTCTTGCACTTAGAACATACCGATGGTTTCAATTATGCAGCCGTAGAACTTGACCGTTATGATCGCCTTTGGACAGCCAAGAAAGCCAAAAACCTTAGCCTTGACTGGTTAGTTGGTGCAGGTGTTGGTGCAATGATTCCACGTAGTGATGTTCATTTATTCTCGGTGGGTGCAAATCATTACTGGAATGTTTCGGGTTATGGTGCATCGTTGAAAGCAGGTTTACGCTTAGATTTCTCCCGAAGGATGTTCTTCCAGACAGATATTAAAGGAGGATTCTCTCGTTTAAATGCCATTCCGACAACAGGACAAGATGGAGACTACGCACAACAAAGCATCTGGTGGGGCGAATTCTATGGTGCTCTTGGTTACAAATTCGGAAAAATCAAAAAGAAAAAATAATCATTTTGATTCGCATCAAACGCTCGTAAAACTAGCATTTGATGACTTATCTCTTTATCACAACAACATACAGACATGAATTTATTTAATGTTTATCCCTTATATGACATCGAACCTGTAAAAGCAAAAGGAAGCTATTTATGGGACAAAAATGGAGAAGAATACCTTGATTTGTACGGAGGTCATGCCGTAATTTCAATTGGACATTCACACCCTCACTATGTTTATAAGCTAACAGAACAATTAAGCAATATCGGTTTTTACTCAAATTCGGTAAAAATTCCGATTCAAAGCGAATTAGCAGACAAATTAGGTAAGCTTTCTGGTTATGAAGACTACGACCTTTTTCTTTGTAATTCAGGAGCAGAAGCAAACGAAAATGCCCTAAAAACGGCCTCATTTTTCAATGGTCGCAAAAAAGTAATTGCTTTTTCTAAAGCATTTCACGGAAGAACAGCAGGTGCAGTAGCTGCAACCGATAACAAAGCAATCATTGCCCCTGTCAACTACGACGAACACGTAAGTTTCTTGCCCTTCAACGATATTGAAGCCCTTAAAGCTAATGTAACCGAAGAAACCTGTGCCGTTATCATGGAAGGCATTCAAGGCGTTGGTGGTATCAACGTCGCTTCAATCGAATTTTTGAAAGCAGCTAGAGAGGTTTGTGATAAAACAGGAGCGATTTTAATCTTAGACTCTGTACAATGCGGATACGGACGTTCGGGTAAATTCTTCTCTCACGATTTTGCAGGAATTAAACCCGATTTAATTACCACTGCGAAAGGAATGGGAAATGGTTTCCCGATTGGCGGTGTACTAATTTCACCTAAATTTCAAGCGAAATTTGGTATGTTAGGAACAACCTTTGGAGGTAATCACCTTGCTTGTGCTGCGGCCGTTGCTGTACTCGATGTAATGAAAGAAGAGAATTTAATTGAAAATGCTCAAAAAATGGGGGACTATTTATTTTCTAATTTACAGCAAATTGGAGGTATCAAAGAATTACGGGGACGAGGTTTAATGGTTGGTATTGAGTTTGAACAACCTGTGGACAAAATTAGAGATAGTCTCTTATTCGACCATCATATCTTCTGTGGTTATGCAGGAAAACATACCCTACGTTTGTTACCAAGTTTAGCAATCGGTCAAACAGAATGTGATCGTTTCTTAGAAGCACTTCAAACGGTTATCAAATAAGAAAAATAGAGTAGCTTTTTATAAGAGCTACTCTATTTTTTTCTCATCACTACTACCCTCCTTCAATTCATCATCTTCAAACAATTTAGTTAAAATTTTCTTCCAAGCAATAGTCTCCTCTCTTTTTAAAATAGTTATAGGTTGATTGTCGGTACTATGAAGTTTGAATAGCCTTTGATAGGTAGCTCCATTGATAAACGTACCATTCTCCCATGATGCTATCAGTCGATCTTCATCATCGGAAGTATCACCTCGAAAATGTCGAGCTAACAGAACATAATCAAATTTAATCATCGGTCTCATTGGTGTTATAGCATTGATAAAACGCCTGTAAAACAAGCTATTATCTGGTACTGAGTTTTATTATTAAGACTAGAAAAACGAAATAAGTAACAAAAAAAACAAATTTCATGAAGATTATTTCTTCCTTTCCAACAAAGCTGAATATATCTCCTGTAGATAAATAATTCAATTCGTTAAGATGACAACCTTTTTGTTGTCAAGAACTTATCATATAACTGGCTTACTATAGTTCTATTTAATTTTAAAAAATTTGAAGTTAGGATTTACGTTCTACCTAGTTAAAAAAAAGTATTGCGTATTAAGATACACACAAGGCATTTTGATATTACAAAGTAATGTCATTATTTTGCGTTTCTTTATATGAATACTTTACATTTTGCCAAGTCCTATATCTTCGAGATTAAGTCTGCAAAATGATGAATACATTCATGGAGAATGTAATTGGATAAGTATCCCTCTAAATTTCTTCTGAGCTAATAGAATAGAGCAAGAAGGATGAAAGTAAAAATAACGTTTTAACAATTTAATATGGCATTAATTACCAAAATCAGAGAAAAATCAGGAATTGCGGCGGGAGCTATCGCTGTCAGTTTGGTTTTATTCCTCGTTGGAAGCGATGTTTTCCAAGGTCGTTCTAGCCTTTTCGGAGGTTCGAGTGATGCAGTAGGAGAAATCAACGGTGAAACAATTAAGTACCAAGATTTCCAGAAAAAAGTAGAAGAGGCAACTCAGGCTTACACAGCTCAAGCTGGTAAAAGCCCAAGCGAACAAGAAAACGCTCAAATCCGTGAGCAAGTTTGGAACCAATACATCATTGACTTGGCGTATGGCAAAGAATTTGAATCATTAGGATTAGCAGTTACGCCAGACGAACTTGTTGACATGGTTCAAGGGAAAAATATTCACCCTTCAGTTCGCCAACAATTTACAAACCCACAAACTGGTCAATTCGACAAAAATTATGTAATTCAGTTCTTGAAGAACTTAAAAACAATGTCGCCAGACCAACAAAAAGCATGGGCTAACTTTGAGAAATCATTAAGTCAAGACCGTTTGAGATCTAAATACGAGAACTTATTGAGAATGTCAACTTATACAACTAACGTTGAAGCTCAAAAAGAATACGTTGCTCAAACAGCAAAAGCAGACGTTCGTTATTTGTTTGTTCCTTTCTATTCAATTGCTGATTCTACAGTTAAAGTAACGGATTCGCAATTAGAAGAATATTTGAATGCTCACAAAGATGTATATAAAGGAGAAAACACTCGTTCTATCCAATATGTAACGTTCCCGACAGTTCCTTCAAAAGCGGATACAGCAATTTTCTATAACGACATCAAACGTTTAGCAAAAGATTTAGCGATTTCGAAAAACGATTCAGCTTTTGCAATGATGAACTCGGATGTGAAAACTCCATACTATGTAACACTTGCTGAAATTCCTGAGGCTGTAAAAGGTCAATTAGGAACAATGACTCCAGGTGGTATCTATGGCCCTTTCAAGAACGATAATGTTTATTCGATTTACAAATACGGTGGTATTAAGAAAGATTCATTATTCACGGTACGTGCAAGCCATATCTTAATTCGTCCTGTAAATACTTCTGATTCGGCAAAAGCTCAGGCTAAATCAAGAGCAGAAGGTATTTTGACTCAAATTAAAGGTGGTGCAAACTTTGAAACATTAGCAAGCATCAACGGTGGTGATGGAACGGCTCAACAAGGTGGAGACTTAGGCTATTTCAAAAATAACGGTTCAATGGTTAAACCATTTGAAAATGCTGTTTTTGGATACAGTGGAACAGGTTTATTACCAGGTATTGTTGAAACAGACTTCGGTTATCATATCATTAAAGTAACTGAACCAAAAACAAATACTCGTTACAAATTGGCAGCTATCAACCGTATTGTAGCTCCTAGCCAAGCAACAATGGACGAAGTATTACGTAAGGCAGATGCTTTTGCAGCAGCTAACTCAACAAAAGACGCATTCGAAGCAGCAGTTAAAAAAGACAAAACGTTATTATTGTTACGTGCTGACCGTATCCCTGAAGGATCTGCTGGTTTCAACAACTTACAAAGTGCTAGAGACATCGTTCGTTGGGCATTCAGTGACGATACGAAAGTAGGTAGCGTTTCGGAAGTATTCCAAAATGACAACCAATACATCGTTGCTTTAGAGACTGGTAAAACAGAAAAAGGAAGCGTGAAAGTGGATGATTACCGTGATGAATTAACAGCTAAAGTAAGAGCTGAACTAAAAGCTGACATCATTGCTAAGAAATTAGCTGGATTATCAGGTACTTTAGAACAAATGGCTCAGAAATATGGTGCTGGTGCATTAGTAGAAGCGGCACAAGGTATCACAATGGCTCAAGGTACATTTACTTCAGCAGGTGCCGACCCAGCAGCTTTAGGTAAAGCATTCGGCTTAAAAGCTGGTCAGAAATCAAAACCTTTCAAAGGAGAAGCAGGTATTTTCATCATGGAAACAGTGAAAACAACTCCAGCTCCAGCAATTGCAGATTTAACCGCATACAAAAATTCAGCGAAAATGATGGCAGCACAGAGAGCTTCGTATTACATCAACGAAGCAATCAAAGAAAATGCTAAAATCAGCGATAACAGAGCGAAATTCTATTAAGATAGAAAGTCGTCAACTGGATGAATTTATAAGGAAAAGCACCTCAATTGAGGTGCTTTTCTTGTTTTATGACGTAGATTTGTAAGAAAATCATATTTCACTCGTTAGAGTCGTAATACGAATCTCCAAAGAGAACATAAGAATATAATCCCGATGCAACGTAAACTCATTCAATTTCTACTCGTTTTAGTCGCTGTAATAGGTCTGAATATGGCTGCAAACCACTTTTTTTTCAGAATTGACCTAACAGAAGAGAAACGATTTACCATTTCTGATGCTACCAAAAACTTATTAGGCAACTTAGAGGACGATGTACATATCAAAGTATATCTGACAGGAAAAGGTATCCCTGCGGGTTTTAAACGCCTAGAAAATGCAGTCCAAGAAACCTTAGACGAATTTAAAGTATATGGTGGTAGTCGCATTCACTACGATTTTATTGACTTAAATACTGAAATTAAAGACGAAAAAGCTCGTAACGAAAAAATCGTTGAACTTGCTCAAATGGGCATCACCCCGACTAACGTAGTCAATAATGAAGACGGAAAGAAAACGCAGAGTTTACTTTTGCCTGGAGCAATTATTAGTTATAAAGACAGACAGATTGGTTCATTATTGCTAAAAGGTAATAAGATGTCAAGTCCGCAAGAAATTCTAAACCAGTCGTACGAAGGAGTAGAATATCAATTGGCTTCGGCGATAAAACAATTAACAGCAAAAGAGAAAAAGAAAATAGGTTTTTTCCTTAACTACAGCCATTTGCCAGCCGTCAATCAATTAGACCTTATTGCAGCCTTAAAAAAGAATTATCAGCTTTATCCCGTTGATTTACGCAACTCCCCTACGCTAGATGGTTTGGATGCAGTTATCGTAATGAAACCAGACGTTGGTTTTAACGAAGATGATAAATATAAAATTGACCAATTCATCATGCACGGAGGCAAAGCCCTTTTCTTTATGGATGCCGTTCGTGTTGATTCTGCTGCTCGTGAAGGAAGTATGGCACAACCGATGAGCGTAAATCTGGAAGATTTACTCTTCAAATATGGTGTCCGTATGAACTTTAACCTCATCAAAGATGCTCAGATGTGTGCTGCTATCCCGATGGAAGTAGGCAATTTCGGAGACCGTTCAAACATTCAATTAGTGCCTTGGCAATATTACCCCTTAATTAATACGTTCGGAAAATCTCCCATCGTTAGAAACTTGGATGCCGTTTATACGAAGTATGTAGGCTCAATGGATACCGTTAAAGCAAACGGAATCCAAAAAACGCCTTTAATGATGACCTCTCGCTACACCCAATTATTGAATGCCCCTGCGGTATTAAGCTATAATTCTGCGAGTAAAGAGGTGGACATCAACCAATATAAAGCTGGAGAACAAATGGTCAGTGTGTTATTGGAAGGTGCTTTTTCTTCTTTATACCAAAACCGTATTTTACCGAGCGACCCACGTTCAGCTTCGTTCAAGCCCGTGAGTGTGCCTACTAAAATTATTGTTTGTTCTGATGGCGATATTCCTACGAATGATTTTGATCCAAAACACAATACCCCACTCCCTTTAGGGTTCGATAAGTTCTCTGGAAATACCTTTGCGAATAAGGATTTTGTCTTGAATGCCATTGATTATCTATTAGATGAAAATGGGGTAATATCAGCAAGAAATAAGGAAATTAAGCTTCGTCCTTTAGACAAATATGCCTTACAAAATGAACGTGAATACTGGCAAGCAATTAACCTTGTTGTACCACTGGTGATACTTGCCATGTTAGGAGGATTCTTACATTGGAGAAGAAAAAAAGCATACGCAGTGTAGATATGTGAGATTATTTTTCACACAAATGAAAACAAAGAAGGCTGTCCCATTCGAGACAGCCTTCTTGTTTTATGAAACTAAAAAGTACTTATGCAATCACGATTGCAGTACCTTTTTCAACATCTTGCTCAACCGTTTTGTACTTCACGTTTTCTTTGATTGAACCGTCTTGATACTGAACCGTTACTCGTTGGTTACGGTCAGCAATTTTGACAGCCTGACGTGGAGCAATTTTCTCTACTTCTCTTGCTTCGCTAGGGTCATGGTAATCGTTACCTTCTAACTGTCCGCCTGCTAAACCACCTAAAAGAGAAGAAATCGCTTCGTCTTTTGAAAGTTGCAATTTAACCTGTGGTTCTTGTTGGAAAGGTACTGATGGCATTTCCACTTCTACTTGCTGAGGCATATCTGCTTTCATCAAGAAGCTAACGGTATCTAAGTTGATACGGCTCAAGAAACGTTCAAATAGTTTAACGGCTTCAAACTTGTAAACTAACAATGGATCTTTTTGCTCGAATACCGCATTCTGAACCGATTGCTTCAAGCCATCCATGTCACGTAAGTGTTCTTTCCACTCTTGGTCAATTAAGCTCAACACAATTGATTTCTCGATGTCTGCAATCACTTTCTTACCTGATGAGTCAATACTTTCCTGAGCATCAGCAAACATATTCGTCATCAAGTTTCCGTTTGTAATCGGTACTTGAATAGCCGAGTATCCTTGTGCAATTGCCTCTTGAGCAAAAGAAACAATTTTCTCTGCTAAAGCTCTGTTTTTAGCATGGTAATGCTTTTCTGCAATATCATACAAACGAGTAGTACGTTGTTGGGTATTCAACCTTGGTAATTCGTCACGTGTAAACGGAACGTCAATGCCTAAAATTTCAATACAGCGTAATTCTAATTCTTCGTAAGAAGCATTGTTTTGAACAATTTCCGAACAAACATCATACGTAGTATTCGCAATATCCAACGATAAACGTTCGCCGAATAAAGCATTCTGACGACGTTTGTAAATAGCATTACGTTGGTAGTTCATCACGTCATCGTATTCTAAGAGACGCTTACGGATACCAAAGTTATTTTCTTCTACTTTTTTCTGAGCTCTTTCTACCGAAGAGGTAATCATTGAGTGCTGAATTACTTCGCCCTCTTCCATACCCATTCTGTCCATTACTTTGGCAATACGGTCTGAACCGAATTTACGCATCAAATCATCGTCTAATGACAGGAAGAATTGAGAAGAACCAACATCTCCTTGACGACCCGAACGCCCTCTTAACTGACGGTCAACACGACGAGATTCATGACGTTCTGTACCTACAATTGCCAAACCACCTGATGCTTTTGAATCGGGTGATAATTTAATATCCGTACCACGACCAGCCATGTTGGTTGCAATCGTTACTCTTCCAGCATGTCCTGCTTCTGCTACAATTTCAGCCTCACGAGCGTGATGCTTCGCATTCAAGACATTGTGTTGAATTTTACGGATAGATAGCAAACGACTCAATAATTCTGAGTTTTCTACCGAAGTAGTACCCACCAATACAGGACGACCTGCTGTTACTAAATCTTGAATTTCTTCAGCAACGGCATTGTACTTTTCACGAACAGTTTTATACACTTTATCTTCGTGGTCAGTACGAGAAATACCTCTATTGGTTGGAATTGTTACGACATCCAATTTGTAGATTGACCAGAACTCACCTGCTTCCGTTTCGGCTGTACCTGTCATACCACATAATTTGTGATACATACGGAAGTAGTTTTGTAAGGTAATGGTTGCATACGTTTGAGTAGCATCCTCAATATTTACATTTTCCTTCGCTTCAATTGCTTGGTGTAAGCCGTCTGAATAACGACGACCATCCATGATACGACCCGTTTGTTCATCAACAATTTTTACTTTGCCTTCGTCGATGATGTATTCTGCATCTTTCTCGAACAAAGCATACGCTTTCAATAACTGACTTACGGTGTGGATACGTTGCGTTTTAGCAGCATAATCACGGATTAACGCCTCTTTCTGAACCAAACGGTCATGTTCGTTGATTTCCGTATCTTTTTCAATTGCATTTAAGCTAATCGACAAATCTGGAATGATGAAGAAATCGTTATCGTCCACCATACGAGCCATGAATTCATGTCCCTTTTCGGTCATTTCGATTTGATTATTCTTTTCTTCAATCGTAAACATCAATGGAGCATCTGCTTCTGGCATCAATTTCTGATTTTCTGCCAAATAGATATTTTCCGTTTCTTGCAAGATTTGCTTCATTCCCATTTCGCTCAAGAACTTAATCAAGGGGCGACTCTTAGGGAAACCACGGTGAGCTCTAAATAACGCCAAGCCACCTTCTTTTTTATTACCAGCAGCAATTAATTTTTTCGCTAAAACTAATTGCTCTTGAACGATTTTCTTTTGTTGTTCTACCAAACGAGAAACTAATGGGTTGAACATTTCGTAATCTTGTTCATCGCCACGAGCCATTGGTCCACTGATAATTAATGGGGTACGAGCATCATCAATTAACACGGAGTCAACCTCATCGACCATTGCGTAATGGTGTTTGCGTTGTACTTGCTCTTCTGGGCTACGAGCCATGTTGTCACGTAGGTAATCAAAACCAAACTCGTTGTTAGTACCGTACGTAATGTCTGCCAAATATGCCTTACGACGTTCGTCTGTATTGGGTTCGTGTTTGTCAATACAATCAACCGTCATTCCGTGGAACTCAAATAAAGGAGCATTCCATTCGGAGTCACGTTTTGCAAGGTAGTCGTTCACCGTTACTAAGTGTACGCCCAAACCAGCTAAAGCATTCAAGTACGAAGGAAGCGTTGAAACCAATGTTTTACCCTCCCCTGTTGCCATCTCAGCAATTTTACCTTGGTGCAATGCCATACCACCAATTAGCTGTACATCG
>JBMLRK010000149.1:0-2328 GCA_049241065.1 Spirosomataceae bacterium | reverse complement strand
CCCAAACGGTATCGTTTTCTTGAATACCCAATTCCTCTTTCAATATCGCTATTCTCTTGGCATCTGGCTGAATTCCAGCTGTATCTACCAAGGAATATAACAATGCAACGTTCTTTCCTCCCGTCTGTTCAATGGCATCACACACACAAGCAGCACAACCAATATTCAAGTCAGAATTTTCGATAATTACCTCTAAATCTTGCTGTTTCAGGATGCCGAACGACAAAGGTAATTCGTGAAAATGGGTAACTACTTTTACCGAAAAACCTTTTGCCAACGGATATACCTCTGGTAAAGTTATCGTATTGACATACCAAATATCTGCTTGAATTTCTCTTTGAATTTGTTGAATCGCTTTTGAAATTGGGTTATGTCCCAACTTAAATTTGAGTTTATCCAACAACGAAAAATTCTTATTAATCACAAATCCTTTCACATCAGCAGGCAATTCTTTCATCAATTCACCATCCGAAAAACTGACCATCGTAATTTCAAAAAGACTTCTATCAAAATGTTTGAGAATATACCAAATCATCATTTCCGAACCTGTTCGACCAGCTAAGGGAGTGAAGAGTATTATTTTTTGTTTGTTCATGAAATATTATCTTGTGGCAAGACCTTGTAAAACCCTTTTTTATTGAATAACGTCTGCACAAAGAATTTGAGTAATACGCCTACTTTTTGTAAAAACACACGCTGATTACTTAACTCAGAAAAAGGTTTTTTGCCTTTTAACAGCGTCACAACCACTTTCCAGACATAGAAAAATAGCCCCAAACTTACATAATGTAGCATAATCGCCAAATAGGCTAACACCCCAAACTGTTTGCGTATCCAAAGTAAATTAGACACCTGCATCTGAACACTAAAGCGATTGACGAAAGACGTATTTTTTCGTCTGAAAGGCGATTCGTTTTCGAGATGAATAAAGGATATATCCTCAAAGTAACACAATTTCCCGACCTTCGCCAAGCGACCACACCATTCTACATCTTCGCCATACATAAAGAAATCTTCCGAAAAACCACCTGTTTGTTGCACGACCGACTTCGGCAGTAACATAAAAGCCCCAACCAATAAGTCTGTTTGGTTTTGATTCGGAAAAACAGGCTCAGGAAATAAGCGTTCGAGCAGCGAAGGAAAAGGTAAAATATAAAAAGAACGACGAAGAAGCGTAGAATTTTTATAATAAGGCATCGGCGATTTATCGGCATTCAACTGGATTCCTCCGACCGCTGCAATGGTGGTATCTGCTTTTAAACGATTTACCGCTTTGGTTAACACATCGTCAAAAAAGAGCGTATCCGCATTGAGCAGTAAGATATACTCCCCTTGAGCCACCGCAAAGCCCGCATTATTTGCCCTAGCAAAACCCGCATTATAACCAGTCTGAATCCATTTGACAGTTGGATGTTGAGCCAATACCAAAGCTTCGCTCCCATCCTTCGAGTCATTATCCACGACAATTACCTCAAAACTTACCCCTTTGGTATGTTCCTTCACCGAGTCAATGGCATTGATAAGCAATTGAGCAGCATTATAATTTACAATAACAATAGATACCTCCATACGTGGAAAACAGATTTGGCACAAAGGTAAAGAAGATTTCCGATTTTTGAGAAAAGGAAGGGATTGTCTTAGCAAAAGGGAGGGTTTATGGTTTAGAAATAAATAAACGATAGCATTGGTAATAAGAGAAGTTATTTTTTATTTTTGATGAAATAACAGATAGGTATCTGTACGACTATATTAACTATAACTAGGCTGAATCTTAAACTATTCTATGAAACGATCTATTAAAATGTTGTCATTATTTTTCGCACTTGTTTTTTGGGGACAGGAATCTAAGGCTTGCACCTGTAGTAACTCATCTTTGACCATTGACAGTTTAGCTCAGTTAAAAGGATATAGTTTTATTGCTCATGTAAGAGTTACAAATGAAGAAGACTTTAAGAAACCTTCTGAAAAAGACTATCGTACCATTGGACTGCTGACATTTGAAATAATAGAACTGTTCAAAGGAGAAAGACTTAGTAGAGTACTTGAGTACTCTAAAAACACATCCTGTGACATTGGTATCTCCGTAGGGGAAGAATGGGTTTTGTTTGGCAAGACAATAAACGGTCAAACTTCAATAATAGATTGCGACAGAAATCAACAATATAGAGACGGTAATGGGCTACGAGACTGGAAATATGGCAATGGATTTTATGAGCTAAAACAACTAAGAAAAATATTTAAGCATCCAGCAGATACATTTGACAATATAAAAAGACAAGAGTTTTACAAAAATGGTAAGATAGAAATTGAAGAGAGCTATCACAATGG
>JBMLRK010000148.1:0-3677 GCA_049241065.1 Spirosomataceae bacterium | reverse complement strand
TAATTAATTTGTCCCAAATGGTATGTCAGATGCGTTGTTAAATGGACTAACAAATACTCTGTGCTTGTTTTTTCCTCAAAAACCAAAAGCGGATATTCCTCCTCAAAAGCCGTATCAGAGAGCTTCTCTAAGGTCGTTTGAAGGATAATCAGCAAAGCGTCTATTTGTTCTAAAAGGCTTTCTCTAGGAATATTTTTCAAGGAAAATTCAGCAGGTCTATCTCGTACATATCCCGTTTCTCCCAGAACCGCCCCGATGTACGTATTCAAATTGCCAAGAAGATGTAAGGTCAGATTTCCCGCAGTATTGGAGATTTGTCCAGTAGTTTGCCAGATAATTTGCTCGTCTGAGTAAAGGTTTAGTTCTACTTTCAGCCTTGTTAAATCACGTTCAAAGAGTCGATAAAGTGTTGTTTGTAGTGTCATTGTTTTTTTTAGCAAGCTAATTAATTCAGGTTAAAAAGCAAACTGTTATCTGAGTTATAGCGTGTTTTATTACTATATTTATTTAGCAAGCATATAACCTATAGGCATCGTTATTTTCCTTTTTTCACTCTTCCCTCGTACAATGGCTGGCTTCCAATTACCAGAAGATTGTTTAATTACTCGCACTGCCTCTTCTTCACAACCATAACCAAGTCCTTTTAGCACATTAAAGTCACATAAGGTACCATCGGTGCAGACCGTAAACTCAATATATACCTTACCCGTGACAGCCTGCTTTTGAGCTTTAGCAGGGTACTTTAAGTTCATAGCTAAATACTTAGAAAAAGCCCTTAGACCCTCCTTGTACTGAGGTTCTATCTCTACCTCTTTATAATTGACGGTATCCTTTCCGATATATGTTTCACCTAGCAAAAATACACCTTCATTAAATTGTTCTCGATAAATTATCTTTCCGACCTTGTTCTTACCATGCCATATTCCTTGTTTAAAACCATTTTGGATGTAGCCTTCTTGAATTTCGTCTGCTTCAAAAAATTTTACGATAGAGGCTTTTGAACCTAATAGTTGCTTTCCTAATGTATCCCATACTGATGTATATTGTACACTAGATTTCAATTTGATGTCGATTAATTTAACAGCAGCAACAAGTCCATTAGGATACCAGTCTATCTCTTTTTGTTGGTTGTCGCCTAATAAGTGATTGATTTTTTTGATTCTACCATTTGGAAAATACTCTGTCTTTATATTAGCTGTTTTTTTTACGTTTTCAACTTGTCCATTCGAGAAGTAAGAAGCTCTAATAGGCGGAAAATTCATGGAAGGGAAATGATGAATATGATAAATAACATTACTTCCTCCTAATTCAATCTGACTGGGATAATAAGCAACGGTATCTACAGCAAAAGACTCCGTAGTTAACAAATTTAGTTTTTGTTTTTTACCTATTTCAGAATAATTTGTTTCTCCCGAAATTCGACCTGTTAAAGAATCTACAGGATATTTACGAAGGTATTTAGCCTCTTCTACTTCATCAACCCGATGAAACTCTGCATCAAAATACTCAGTAACGTTTCCTTCTTTGTAATGAATTTTATTGACTGTTTTAAACGGCACTTCAATCAATGCACTTGCAGCTCCATTCAATTTCTTTACTAGATAATTTTTATGAATCAATTTACACACACGAAGGGCTTCTTCATCACAATCTGGACGTAAAGACTGTTTGATGGAAAATCGAAACGATGAGGCGTTTTCTGCTGTGACTTCAACTCCTACCACACCTTGTACTCCCGCTACCTTTGCCATAAAGGGAATTTGAACGGTGTATTCTACAAATTGAGAAAGATAATCTACCTCCTCTGCATCAGAGTTTTGAGCTTTTAAATAGGTAGAAAATTGAATGAGAGCAAATAGGATGGTTGCTACTTTTTTCATTAGTTTTAAGTTCGGTTTTTTATTATTACAAGTTTTGTGCGTAAATATAAAGTAAACGGTATTCATCACAAAGGGATTATAGTACAAATGGTAAAGTTTATATCCTTTAAGTCATTGTCCAACGTGTCAATTTACACGCATACCTGCCCCAAATTAAACTCCCCACCTCCCTATTCCCCCTCTCTCCCAAACAGGATTTCCTGCATTAAATATTTTTCATTCCCTGCGATTTACCCTCCATCAAACGCTTTCTACCTTATACCTGTATAATTTTAAAATAAAACAATCAAAAATTATATAAAACAAAGAATTTATATGGCAAAAACGCCTATTCAATAAAAAATTTTTAATTCGGAGTTGCTTTTTATAAATTTGTAAAGCAACATTTCAACAAAATTACTCCCTTAAAACTTCAATCGAAGTTTGCTGACTTAGAAAATTGCTCAAGAAAAAATACAATATATAACTGTAAATAATTCAATATGAACTTTTATAACGATTACCTTAAAGAAATCGAGGAAAGAAAAGAACAAGGTCTTCATCCTAAGCCAATTGATGGTGCTGAATTAGTAAGCGAAATCATCGCACAAATCAAAGATTTGAACAATGAAAACCGTGTTGATTCTCTTCAGTTTTTCATCTACAACACCTTGCCAGGAACTACCCCTGCGGCTAGTGCAAAAGCTCAGTTTTTAAAAGAAATCGCTCTTGGTCAGTCGGTTGTAAAAGAAATTACGCCTGATTTTGCTTTTGAATTGTTGTCTCACATGAAAGGTGGCCCTTCAATCGAAGTATTATTAGATTTAGCGTTGGGTGCTGATGTTGCGATTGCAAAACAAGCAGCAGAGGTATTGAAGACTCAAGTTTACTTATATGATGCCGATTTAAAACGTCTGAAAGACGCTTTTGAAGCTGGTAATACAACAGCGAAAGAAATCGTAGAAAGCTATGCTCAAGCAGAGTTCTTTACAAAATTACCAGATGTTCCAGAAGAAATCAAAGTAGTAACGTTTATTGCTGGTGAAGGTGATATTTCTACGGATTTATTATCTCCAGGTAACCAAGCTCACTCTCGCTCTGACCGTGAATTACACGGAAAATGTATGATTTCTCCTGCTGCTCAGGACGAAATTGAGGCATTGAAAGCTGAACACCCAGACAAATCAGTGATGTTAATTGCTGAAAAAGGTACAATGGGTGTTGGTTCATCAAGAATGTCAGGTGTAAACAACGTGGCACTTTGGACAGGTAAACAAGCTAGTCCGTATGTTCCATTTGTGAACTTCGCTCCAATTGTTGGTGGTACAAATGGGATTTCTCCTATCTTCCTTACGACAGTTGACGTAACAGGTGGTATCGGTATCGACCTTAAAAACTGGGTTAAGAAAGTAGATGCAGATGGACAAATTGTTCGTAATGAGAATGGCGAACCAATTCTTGAACAAGCGTATTCGGTAGCTACAGGAACGGTACTTACCATTAATACAAAGACGAAAAAGTTATATAATGGCGACCAAGAGTTGATGGACATTTCTAAAGCGTTCACACCTCAAAAAATGGAATTTATCAAAGCAGGTGGTTCTTATGCCATTGTATTTGGTAAAAAAATCCAGACGTTTGCTGCACAACTTTTAGGAATTGACATTCCTTTAGTATATGCTCCATCAAAAGAAATTTCGATTGAAGAACAAGGACTTACAGCAGTAGAAAAAATCTTTAACAGAAATGCGGTTGGTACGATTAGCAAAAAAGCGTTACACGCTGGTTCTGACGTTCGTGTTACCGTAAATATTGTTG
>JBMLRK010000147.1:5462-7046 GCA_049241065.1 Spirosomataceae bacterium | reverse complement strand
AATCTTCGATAATCACCGCAGCAGACCAATTTTTTCCGTCTTTAGAAACCGATAAATTCAAGGGTGTTCTAGGTCCTTTCGCCAAATTATTGGGAGGTAATACGTGATTATAAACCAAGGCATGCGTCCCGTTGGTTAACGTCACCGCATCTGTTCCCGAATTATTATTGGGTAAATTAGTCTTCGCTAAAGGTGTCCATGTTTCTCCGTTATCGTAAGACCACGACTCTAAAATCGCACGATTTTTACTTCTTGCTACCACTTGTAAAACACCCTTACCATGCAATAAAATACTTGGTTGAATGGCATTTAACTCTTTTCCATCGCCCACGGGGCCTACTTGTCGCCATGTTTTTCCATTGTCGGAAGTCACTTCAAAATGTAATCGCCAGCCTTGTGAACCTTCGGTACTACTTGGACAAAATAGGTTTCCATTACTTAACAAAATCGGTTTGTTCTTAACTGGGCCAATGTAACCTTGTGGTAAAGAAGTCGCTTTCGACCACGTTTTACCATTATCGGCAGAGGTCTTCATCCAGCCTTGCCATTTTGCAGGACTAGGGCCTATTTTGTAAAAAAGGATTAATTCGCCCTTAGGAATTTGATACAGCACGGGATTCCAACAAGCATAACGAAGAGTATCGTTCACAATGCCGTTCGCTACGTTATCGGGAGCAGACCATTTTCCATTTTCTTTGCGAGAAACCCAAATACAGACATCTGGATTACGCTCTTTTGTTCCTCCAAACCAAGCCGAAACTAAGCCGTTGGGTGTTTCGGCAATGGTCGCAGCATGACTTTCTGGAAAAGGTGGATTTTCTACGACAAATTCATCTAATAATAAGCCCGACTTCCATTTTTGAGCTTGTGCTGTTTGCAGAAAAAAGCAAATCAACACCATCATTCTTACAAGTATTTTCATCTGATTATAATGTTCAGTTATTTTTTCAAGGGGCTAAAACCTGTTGACCCTGTTATGTTAAAATGATAATCACCCGATTCTACTTCAAAAAGAGCTTTTCCATTTTCTATTTTCAAAAAGTGAACACCTGTACTTTTTGTTACTAAATTGCTTCCTTCTTTTACACTTGCCACTTTGTTTGTAGGAAGATAAACTAAGGCTTTCGTATTGGCAGGCACGACGATATGCCATGCAAACGAGCTGTTATCTTTCTTCCATTCTGAAACAATTTTACCGTGAATACTCTGGAAACTTGCTTTCACTTCATCTAACCCTGTAATCATTTCTGGATTCATTTCAATGACTTTAAAAGCCTTTTCACGAGATTTTATTCCTGCTAAATGTTCGTAATACCAAATCACCAAATCGCCCAAGAGCATCACATGATTGGCGGAATTCATTTCTGGATTAGCCGTGTTTCCATTCCACAATTCCCAGATGGTTGTTGCTCCGTTTTCAACCATATAACCCCAACTTGGGTAGTCTGTATTAGAAGCAATTTTATAGGCAACATCGGCTCTTCCATTTTGCGTTAGTCCACGCATTAACCACTGTGTACCAATTACTCCCGTGCTGATATGACCTTTGTTTTGATTCAGAATTTTAGCAATCATCGAATCAAA
>JBMLRK010000147.1:1937-5362 GCA_049241065.1 Spirosomataceae bacterium | reverse complement strand
CCGTGCTGATATGACCTTTGTTTTGATTCAGAATTTTAGCAATCATCGAATCAAAAACTCGTGTTCTTTCTTCTTTTGGAATGATGTCATAAACCAAAGGCAACAGGTTCGCCGTAACCGTTCCGTTATCGTATTGAGCTAGTTTTTTATTTAAAAACTGTTTATTAAATGCCATTTGAATACTGGCTGACAATTTTTCAAAAGCCTGTTTATCAGCTTGTTTGTCCAATGCCAAAGCAAAGTCTTGCATGGTTTTCAGTAAGCCAATGTACGTTGCTGAAGCCAATAATTTTCCATCAGTAATTAGGCTAGTATCTTTGGCATGAATCAATTCTAAGGACTCAGGCGGCACACACCAATCACCGTATTTATCTTTGGTTATGATTCCATCTTCGAGGTATTGATCAGCCATATAATCTAGCCATTTTTTCATGGAAGGATAATGTTTGACAATCACCTCCTTATCGCCAAATTGACGGTACAACATCGACGCTACACTGATATAAGTACCTGGCCAAGTGACGTTATCGCCATAATACCGCCAGAAGTTCGGAGCTACATCGGGGATACTTCCATCCGCTTTTTGTGACTGCCGAATGTCGTCTAACCATTTGGCATACAAACGCTGATTATCAAAAATAAAACTCTCGCCATACGCTCCTGTAGTGCGGTCTCCCAACCACGGTTGACGCTCGTTTCGTTGCGGACAATCGACTGGCATTCCTTTGTAATTGCTACGAATTCCCCAATAAGCATTCTTGAAAATCTGGTTAATTGTCTGATTACTAGTCGAAAAAGTCCCCGTCGTTGCCATATCGTCATAAACGACCCTTCCATCAAAATCTTGAATCGTTGGTTCAGTCGGGAAGCCCGATATTTCGACATATCGAAACCCGTGATACACAAAAGTTGGCTCCCACGTTTCGAGTCCTTCGCCTTTTAAGGTATAAACATCCGTCGATTTAGCGTCTCTTAAATTACGGACATAAAGCTCCCCATTGGCTTGAATATTTTCTCCAAAACGCAAAGTAACTTTATCGCCTTTTTTGCCTTGTACTCGCATACGAAGCCAGCCAGCCATATTTTGCCCTAAATCAAGGAGGTAGGTATTTTCTTTTATCTTCTTGATAGAAAGTGGTCTGATGGTTTCCATGACCTTCATATTTTCCGTCATTTGAGCCTCATAATCGCCTCCTGCTTCTTGCACCAATTGAGCCTTTAACCAAGTAGAATCGTTGTAATTCACTTTATTCCAACCTGTTAGCTCTTTCGTCGCATCGTATTCTTCTCCGTCATACTCATTATTTGTACGGATAGGGCCGTCGGCTGTCACCTTCCAAGAATCATCCGAGGCAATGGTTTCTTTTGAACCATTCTCATATTCAATATCTAAATTGAAAAGCATTTTAGGATAGCCAAACGTCTTGATTTTGTTCGCCTTATACGTTTGACGCATGGTATAAAAACGCCCGTTTCCCAAGACTGTTCCGATGGCATTTTTCCCAGATTTAAGCAAAGAGGTAACGTCAAAACTATTGTATTTTACACCACGAGTATAGTCGGTAGGCACAGGAGCAAGCACCTGATTTCCAACCTTCTGACCATTCAAATAGAGTTCGTACATTCCTAAACCGATGATATGAGCCATCGCTCGCTTGATAGGAGCTGTGGCGGCAAACTCCTTTCTAAAATAGCGAGCAGATAATCGAGCAAACTGTGTTTCTGAATCCCAAGGAAAAGAACGGTCAAGTCCAATCCAACGCCCTTTCCAATCGACATAATGACGTAAGCCGATTGAAAAATGAGCTACCGACGACCATGAGCTTTCACCTCGATTCGTCCATATTTTTACTTTCCAAAAACACTGAGAACGACTTTTTAAGGGTTTTCCTGCATACTTTTGGTGAATGCTTGCATCGGAAAGTACTTTGCCTGAATCCCATAAATCAGCTTTATTCACCGCTAATTTTTCAGGACTAGAAGCGACTAGAATCTGATACGCAATTTGATAGCTACCTCTTTGAGTACTGGACAACTCCCAACTCAAGCGAGGGTTTAATACATCAATCCCTTCGGGATTGACCAGCATCTCGCACCGTAAGTGTTGCACAGTAGGCTCTGATTGCTGCGGTCTAAACGAGCACAGCAATACGATACCAAGGAGATATGTAATAATTTTTGACATTCAAATATGTTGTTAATGGGTCAACGGGTTTTAATCCGTTCTTTTTGCTCATGGGCAAACGGGTTTTAACCCGTTGATTAATAATTAGTAACGGGTTAAAACCCGTTTGCCCAGCGAAATGGAATAGCGGGTAAATTAGCCTCATTCACCAAATTGGGCATAGCTGTTTCATCCCAAGCAAAACGAACATATTGGGGTTTTGATAATGCCGTGTTGGTAAGGATAACTTTATTCCCCTCAATCACTGCTTTTGCGGTAAGATAGTGTTTATCTTCTCCAGCTATTTCAAACCAATTCGGTAACTTTCCGTCGTTCGTTTTCAAGACTGTCGCATCTGCAAACGTGATGATAACTTTTCCCTTTTTAAGTTTAGCCTTTTGAAACGAAGGACTTTTATAAACGATATTTTTTCTGCCATAATCTCGGGCTAAAGCCACAGAGGCAAAGCGTCTGCCAACCTCCCATTTGTACGAAGGGTGAATATCTGCTAGATTATCCACCAAATCCGAAACCACAATCATAGCGGTATTAGGGATTTTTAGGCTCTTCGTTTGTGCCTCCCAAAACTCAGGCAAGGTTTCGCTCGTGTGCTTGATTTTATCCTTCCGTTTTGAATAATAATAAGGAGCAATTTGAACAAAATAGAAAGGCAAACTCGTGTCATTCCATTTTTGTCTCCAGCTTTCAATTAATACTTGTTGTTTGTCAGTATAGCGATCGGTTTCATGGAGCATACAGTTCGATTCACCCTGATACCATAAAAAACCTTTGATGGAAAACGGTGCCAACGGAGCAATCATACTATTATAGTTTTTGCTCGGCACGATGCTGTCAATCATCAAAGGCTTGGTTTGTAAGTCTTTAGCAAATACAGGAGATGCTTGATAGGCATCTAACGGAGTCCAAGGTTCAATGCGACTACCTCCCCAAGACGACGAAATGATGCCAATGGGAACATTCAAGTGCTTTTGTAATTGCTTGGCAAAATAGAAACCTGGGGCTGAGACTTTTTCTAAAGCCTCTCCTGCTGCTTCCGACCAACCTTTAGTCGTTACATCAGGGCTACTCAACACTTTATCAACTTTAAATAGGCGGATTGCTGGAAATTTTTGCGTAATGTCATACGCAGCACTATCAATTCCTTTGGCTGGCTTGGCAAAGCGTTTATCTAAATTCATCAGGTATTCCATGTTGGACTGCCCCGAACAAAGCCAAACTTCACCGATTAAAATATTTTTTA
>JBMLRK010000147.1:0-1837 GCA_049241065.1 Spirosomataceae bacterium | reverse complement strand
ATTTGTGCAAAAAGCGAACAAGAACTAGCTAATAAAAGAAGTACAATACTCAATCGTTTTTTCATAAAATGAGATAACAGATTTTAAATTCATTGAGATTACCAAAATTGTAAAATTATCCATACTTATTGCAACGGGTTAAAACCCGTTTACCCTAAGCCATATTCGTTTAAAATATCGGCAACTTTTACAGGAAGTCCCGTTTCTAAGGTTCTATCCATGGCTTGCAAAAGTGCAATCGTCCCGATGCCTTCTTTAATGTCAGGATAAGCGGTTTCGTTATTTTCAATGCAGTCAGCAAAGTATTCTAGGTAATTTTGATATTCGCCTGCATGGTGACTTTGTCCCTCAAAACGGAAGTAGTGTTTCAAGTACTTATCTCCGTAAGCAACGATACGTTCTTCGCCTGTTTTATCGGTAATGGCATAACGTAATTCGTGATAATCTGCTTGAGAAGCCCCTTCCGTTCCTCTCAAAATACAACTCATCCCACTGTCACGCATGGTAGGCTGGGTTGGGCCTGTATAACAACCGCTTACTCTGGCAATACGACCATCACTTGCTTTAAAGATAAAGTGCATGGTATCCGCATTTTTCAAGCCCCCTTTTACTCCGTTTGGACTAAGCATTCCATAGCCCATTACTTCTTCGATATTCGGCAAATACCAACGAATAAAGTCAACAGGATGACTCAAACCACCATATAACCATTTGAAGGCATTCTCTAGCGACCATCCTTTTTCTAAAAACCAACGGTGGTCGGCGTGATAATGCGATTCTATCGTAATTAAATCCCCAATTAAACCACTTTCAAAGTCGATACGTTGTTTTTTAGCAGGCTCAAAAAAACGAGAGCTTTGTCCTACAAAAATCTTTTTCCCTGTTTTTTCACTCAGTTCTAATAGCTCTTTGGCATCGGCTAAATTGTCAATAAGAGGCTTCGTACAAACGACGTGTTTGCCATGTAAAAGAGCCTGTTTGATATGCGTTGCATGAAATTTATCAGGCGTATAAATCGCAATCATATCAATGCGTTCGTCGTCTAATAAATCTTGATATTCGGTCGTATAATGGTGAAAATCAAACTCTTTTGCACGTTGCTGACATAATTCAGCTCGCAAATCACACACACGGATAAGCTCTAATTTGCTACTGTTCAAGGCAGCAGACATGGTGCTTCTTCCTTCTCCTAATCCTAAAATGGCTATTCTTAACATTTTTTATCTTTTTATAGTAAATGGCTTAAAACCAATGCTTATTTCTGTTGTTCTAAAAACACCCAAGTTTCACCTTTTTGCGTTCCGCTAATTCCTTCTTGGTATTTCTTCATGAGAGCATTCCAATCGTTCACTCTCGGATTATTTTCCGTTGTCTTGGGATTGAGTTTATCCAAACTTTCGCCTTTCGGGATACTGATAACCAACATTAATTGACGACCATTTTTGTAAATCAATAGCTGTTGGAAATCGGCATTACAAAAACCTTTAGAAAGCTCTGGCCATTTTTCAAACTGTGTTTTATGGTAGTCTAAATATTCCCGTTGTAGGGTCGTATCAGCGACCAAATTAGCCGTCAATAGAATGTGCGTTTGAGCTTTTTTAGAGGCAGGTTCGCCACAACGTTCCCGATTAAATTCATAGAAATAATCGTCATACGTTTTTAATTGTGCCGTTGGAAAAGCCGCTTTCAAACGTTCTCTTAACAGAAACAAATCTTGTACTTTATCAAAAATGACATAATGGTTTTCCCAATGAAATAAGGCTTCCTTTTTAACCTTACTTTTTACCATAATTGCCTTCAAAATTTGTAAATCGAAAGGTTGTTTTCTATCTACAAT
>JBMLRK010000146.1:0-3433 GCA_049241065.1 Spirosomataceae bacterium | reverse complement strand
TGAATAAACCCTACTTATGAAAATATTAGCAAAAATAGCGTTAGCAATTAGTGCCTTGGCATTACTGGGCTTACTCGTTGGAATTATCACACAAAATCAAGCTCTTTGGCAACCTTTTGCCTTGCTGGCTGCCTTTTCGTTTGCCATCGGGATGCGTGAAATTTCTGCCCTAAAAAGTTATCAATATACGGCTTGGATTATAGTGGCGGTACTAGCAGGGATGCTTTATCCAGCCGCTTTTACGAAATGGGGAGATTTTGATTTACGAAACAAAGCCTTGATTTTAGTCATCATTCAGCTTGTGATGTTTGGCATGGGCATACACATGCGTATCAGTGACTTTTCGGGTTTGGCTACTACGGGAAAAGGTGTTTTGATAGGCTTGTTTTGCCATTTTTCAGTCATGCCTCTGATGGGATTTTTACTGACAAAACTCTTTCATTTCGACCCCGAAATTGCCGCAGGAATTATCCTCATTGGCTCATGTTCTTCGGGTTTAGCATCCAATGTGATGGTGTATTTAGCGAAAGCTAACTTGGTATTATCGGTGGTAGTCACGGCAATGGCGACCTTGGTTGCTCCTTTTCTGACTCCTTTGCTAATGAAGCTTTTAGCAGGAACGTTAATCGAAATACAGTTTATTAACATGATGATGGAAATCATTAAAATCGTCTTGATTCCCATCAGTGCTGCTTTATTACACGACTATTTAAAATCGGCTAATCCTACTACAAAACGGAATATTTACGTGTTGGCTGCCGTTATTGCGTTGGTGTTAACGGGCGTTTTGACAGGAGGATGGCACGCTTTAGAAGCACAAATTGTGTCGAAAGCGATGCTTCAAAGTTTAGAGATTTTAGGTTTTATGTTAGGAGCAGTTGCGGTGGGTACTGGTTATCATTTCTTGACAAATTTGTTACCTAAATTGGATTCGTGGATGCCTTATATTTCCATGTTTGGCATCATTTATTTTACGACGGTAACTACTGCGGCAGGACGAGAAAATTTACTTAAAGTTGGTTTCTTGTTGTTTATCGCTTCGGTGATTCATAATGCAGCGGGCTATTTCTTTGGTTACTGGTTGGGGCGACTATTTGGTTTAGACAAAAACTCTGCTCGTACCATCGCTTTTGAAGTGGGCTTACAAAATGGAGGAATGGCATCTGGATTAGCAGGAAGTATGGGCAAACTCGGTACAGTTGGTTTACCTGCTGCTGTTTTTAGTCCATGGATGAATATATCAGGTTCTATCTTGGCAAATTATTGGAGGAAGAGAGAGGTAACTGTAGGCATAGAGGCAATTGTAGGCACAGAGGCAACAAGGCACGAAGGCAAAGAGTGAAAAAGCTCGAAGTACTCTAGCCTTGAAAGAGCGACATCCCCTAGGATAGGGTGAAGCCCTATCGTTAAGGCAACAAGGCACGAAGGCAAAGAGTGAAAAAGCTCGAAATGCCCTAGCCCTGAAGGGGCGACATCCCATAGAATAGGGTGAAGCCCTATCGTTGAGGCAACAAGGCACGTAGGCAAAGAGTAAAAAAGCACAAAATACTCTAGCCCTGAAGGGGCGACATCCGATAGAATAGGGTAACGCCCTATCGTTGAGGCAGCAAGGCACGAAGGCAGAGAGTTTTTAAGCAAGGAAGAATAACGGTAAAATAGGAATAGGTTTGTTCGCCCTTTAGGGCTAGAATATTTCGAGCTTTTTCCCTACTTCCCCCTTTGCCAACGTGCCTCTCTACCTTATTTTTTACTCCTTGCCTTCTCTAAAAAACAACAAAAATGAAAATCACATTAAAAGGAATTACTTGGGGACATAGTAGAGGAATTACCCCATTATTAGCTTATTCACAGCGATTTACAGAATTAAATCCTGAGGTAGAAGTCATTTGGAAAAAAAGAACCTTGCAAGAATTTGCCGATTTCCCAATCGAAAAACTAACGGAGGAATACGATTTATTAATCATTGACCATCCTTGGGTAGGTTGTGCAGCCGCTACGAATTGTGTGTTGCCTTTAGATGAATACTTACCTCAAGCATACCTTGATAATCAGCTCGAAAATACCGTTGGTTATTCGCATTTGAGCTACCACTATGGCGGACATCAATGGGCTTTGGCGATTGATGCAGCTACGCCTTTTGCGAGTTATCGACCCGATTTATTGGAAAAAAATAACGCTGCTGTTCCAACTACTTGGAATGAATTAATTGCTTTGGCAAAAAAGGGTAAAGTTGCTGTGCCTGCCATCCCGATTGATACCTTGATGAATTTCTATATGTTTTGTATTGCGAATGGTACAGCACCATTTTTATCAAAAACGGAGGTTATTGACCAAGAAACAGGCTTAAAGGCATTGGCAACAATGCGAGAATTATATTCTTTATTAGACAAATCAATGTTTAGCCGTAACCCCATTGCGGTTGCTGAATTGATGACAAAAACGGACGATTATTGGTACTGTCCTTTTGCGTATGGATACAGCAACTATTCTCGTGAAGGCTATGCCGATAATTTATTGCTCTATACGGATTTAGTATTTTTTAACGAAAATCAGCGGTTACGTAGTACCATCGGAGGAACAGGAATTTCTGTTTCTGCTTTTAGCGAACATAAAGAATGGGCGGTGAAATTTGCTCAAGAAGTGGTGTCTGAAAAATGCCAATCGACCTTGTATGTAGAGCATGGAGGACAGCCTGGGCATAAAGCTGCTTGGACGAGTGAACGAGTAAATAATTTGTGTAATAACTTCTTTAAGAACGTATTACCGACGATGGAAAACGGCTTTGTTCGTCCTCGTTATAACGGATACTTGCATTTTCAAGATCACGCTGGCGACCCAATTCAGGCTTATTTAATGAATGGGGGCAATCCCGAAGAAGTATTGGCAACGATTAATAAAATGTATATAGAAAGTCAACTTGGTAAATAAAAATTTAAAATGTTGGATTCTAAATTTTGGATTTAATTTACTAGCTATAAAGTTTTTATGAAAGTATTAAGTTAAATAAAATATGAATTTACCTTTGAAAGGACTGCTTGTTCTTGAATTTAGTCAGTATCTCGCAGGGCCTTCTGCGGGTTTACGATTGGCAGATTTGGGGGCAAGAGTGATTAAAATAGAACGTCCGAAAGGTGGCGATGCTTGTCGGCAATTGGCAATTAAAAACCTTTGGGCAGACGATGGAAGCAGTCTCTTGTTTCATACCATCAATCGTAATAAAGAAAGCGTTGTCGCAGACTTGAAAAACCCTGAAGATTTGGCATTCATCAAACAACTGATTGTTAAAGCGGATGTGATTACACACAATTTTAGACCTGGGGTAATGGACAAAGTGGGTTTAGACTATGCTTCGGTGAAAGCACTAAATCCTAAGTTAATTTATGCGGAAGTAAGTGGTTATGGAAAGGAAGGAGCATGGAAAAATCGACCAGGA
>JBMLRK010000145.1:0-1405 GCA_049241065.1 Spirosomataceae bacterium | reverse complement strand
TATTTTAGCATTTCTACCCCCTCATACACGATTTTTTAGCCACTAAATCGGTATTTTTTTACTTCACTCTAAAGGTTATAGACCATCTCATCTCTTGGCTATTTTATACGTTTCAGTGATGTTGTAGCGTTTAAAAGCTCTTTTTATCTTTTGTAAAATACGCTTCATTTACTTTCTTTCTTTTTCTTTTTACTTCTTTTCCTTTTTATTTTTTTCGATTAATATTTTTTTATTTCAAATTATACTATAAATTTGTACTGTTCTTATAACAAATAGAACTCATTGAATACGAATTTGAAATCTCTGCTATTGTTGTATTTTTGTAAAAAATAAAATAATACTAGACAAGAGGATTATGTTAGCCAATCAACGCAGAGAAAAGATATTAGAATTGTTACAAGAGGATGGCTCGGCCAAAGTTGTTGATCTTGCTCGTTTATTCAAAGTAACAGAAGTAACCATTCGTCAGGATTTAGATAAATTAGACAAAGACGGGCTGATTATTAAGGAGCATGGAGGAGCGTTTTTTAAAAATGTAGAAGATCAGGTACGTACTTTTTCTTTGGTTCATCAAGATAACATGGACAAGAAAGAGCGTATTGCCATTAAATGTCTGGAATTTATAGAAAGTGGTGATACCATTATTTTAGACTCAGGTTCGACAACAACCGAAATTGCTAAGAAATTAAAAGGAATAAAAAACCTTACCGTCATTACCAACGCCTTAAACATTGCTTTGATTTTAGGGGCAGAACCTGGCATTGAAGTAATTATGACAGGTGGTGAGTTCAAGCCACCAACCTTATCGTTAACAGGACAAAAAGCAGCAGATTTTTTCAAAGGATTAAATGTCAATAAACTGTTTTTAGCTACGGCTGGAATTTCTTTAAAAGCAGGGTTGACTTATCCAAGTATCAGTGATATTGTGGTAAAAAAAGCCATGATTGATGCCGCAGAAACAACCTATTTAGTGGCTGATTCTACCAAAATAGGAAAAAGTGCTTTTGCAAGTTTAGGGGCTTTATCTTTAATCAACTACATCGTAACGGATTCGGGAATTCAAGATAACTACTTGAAGGTTTTTCAAGATAATGAAATTGAGCTAATTGTGGCTAACTAAGTGGTAATGCAAAATTTTGAATGATGAATTTTGGATTCAATACGCTAACTATTAACACGTTACAACAAAAGTAAATATCAATTGACATTACACGATTACTTGCAAGGACTTAGTTAGGAAAAAGATAATAAGGAAGTTGCAAGCTAAACCTTATTATTTTTTATCAACTAATTTAGTTCCATTACTTAGTGGAGATAGAGGGGGGAGATATCATTTAAGTACAACAAAATAACGATATAAATGAAACAAAAAATTCTCCTTATAGCCATTTTAATCTGGGGGCTA
>JBMLRK010000144.1:0-4807 GCA_049241065.1 Spirosomataceae bacterium | reverse complement strand
TTTCAAACCCTGCTAAAATCAAAGCATTTGAAATTTCTGAAGAATTGAAAGACATCATGCGTCCATTGTTCCAAAAACACCAAGACGATATCATGAGCGGAGAATTCTCTTCTACCATGATGGCTGACTGGGCTAACAACGATATTAACTTGTTAACTTGGAGAGCGGCTACTGGTGAAACTGCTTTTGAAAAAACTCCTGCTGGAGATGTTAAAATCTCAGAACAAGAGTATTTCGATAACGGTCTTTTGATGGTTGCTATGGTTCGTGCAGGTGTTGAATTAGCATTTGAAACAATGGTAGAAGCAGGTATCAAAGAAGAATCAGCTTACTACGAATCATTACACGAAACTCCACTTATCGCTAACACGATTGCTCGTAGAAAATTATTCGAAATGAACTCGGTAATTTCTGATACAGCAGAATACGGATGTTATTTATTCGACCACGCTTGTAAGCCATTATTAGCTGACTTCATGAAAACGGTTGAAACTGACATTATCGGAACTAACTTCAATGCTGGTAAAGATAACGGTGTGGATAACAGAACAATCATCGCAGTTAACGAAGCGTTACGTTCTCACGATATTGAGTATGTAGGAGCTGAGTTACGTCAAGCAATGACAGATATGAAATCTATCTCAACAGTAGCGTAATTGCTGATTCGTTGAAACCTAAAAATGGGAGCTTCTTGTTGGAGGCTCCCATTTTTTTGTGGGTGGACTATTAGAATAGATGAATTTTGGAAAGTTGTTTAAGGTGGGAGTCTAAGTTCTATGATGTTGTTCTGCAATTGCATTAATATCATCAGTTGACCAACCCTTTTCATTCATAACTTTTTGTGCTTCGATGGCAGCTTTTTTAGCAAAGAATTGCGACAATAAGATTTTTATTTCTTTTAAATCTTGTTCAGTTACCGATTGTCTTGCAAAGGATTTTAGTAACTCCAATTGCAATGGTGATAGTGGAGCTTGAGTTTGCATAGTTTTTTTGAGAAATTATGAGAGGAATTTGCCTTTTTCACTTGATTCTGCAACTGTTTGTATTAAGCGATTCCGTTCGATTAAAAACTTTTCCATGTAGTTTGTCAGAAAGAGCCAATTGACAAATTCACCTAAAATGCCAAATGGTGACTCGAAATGAAAAATATCTTTCATCAATGTTTCGTCTCCTTTTACTTCAAAAAGGTGTTCATGTTTCATTGATTTGAATGTTCCTTTTAGCATTTCGTCACAGAAATAGGAAAAAGGTTCTTCTTGAGTGATTTGTACTGTTAAATATTGCCAAACCCCAAAGTGTTTAGCCTTCCAAGTAACGGTGTCTCCTAATGTTAACCGTCCTTGTCGAATACCTCCTACAATTGTCTCACTTGTCTGTTTGGTAGATATTTGGTGTAAATCTACATTCAGACAAAGTTGAAAACAGTCTTTGGGTGTCGCTTTTATGAGTGTTTCTAAATAAATTGTTGGCATTCTTATTTCAAAGAAAAAACAACTTTTACAGCATAATGCTTTAAAATCGTTTGAGGAATACTCGTTAAGTCAAATTTATGCGAAGAAGAACTTTTCCATCCTTTTCGTGCTATCTGATGAATAGAAGGGTCATTTTCTTCTGTGTCATAAATTTTTTCAACTCGATTTACTTCTCGATTAGCAAACTTTGCCATGATGTTAGCCTTTTGAGTAGCAGCCTCTAGGGCTTTTTCAATCAGTAAATTATTACTTTCTTCTTCTTTTGAGGAAGAGAATTCCGTTTCTATGTCGCTAAAACCAGCATTAACAACTCGAATCATAAAGTCTGAGCATAGTCGGGAATCATCCAGTAATATCACAACTTCTTGATTGGTTTTATACGTTGTTTCAACAACGTTATTTGCCCCATGCTGAAATCTTTTATTAATAGAAACAAGTGTGTAATTGATGTTTTTGGCAGGAATGTTCAGCTCCTTGAATAAGTTCACTAATTTAGCTTCGGCTAACTTATGTTCACTGAGAGCTTTGTTCGGATTATCCTTATCTGAATAAGTTATTTGTATGGTAAACAAGGCTCTATCAGCTGGAATTTCGATTTCTGCCTCCCCAATTACGATAATTCTACTGTCAGGGTTAGCTGTTTGTCCGTAATTCAATAAAGGGAACAAAGACGCTAGGAGGATGACTAAAAATGTGTTTTTCATTGGTTAAATCTATGTTAAGGTAATATGCTTGAAATTGACTGCTGATACTGGGAGTTAAGGTTGATTTCATTATGCTTTTGTCCTTTGAGGAGGATTAAGGTATCTCCCTTTTTTAAGAATTGTTGTAGCCGTAAAGAAGATTCATAAGGAATGACTTCGTCTTTATCACCATGAAATAAAACAATAGGCATCGAGCAGTTTGCTAAATAACGATTGGTTTCGAGTTTATATTTTAGTAGGAACGTTGGAACGATGCTAAACCGTTTTTGCATCATATCAACCATACTGAAATAAGGGGCTTGTAAAATTAACTTTTGAGGATGGTTATGAGCGGCAAGCCAAGCCGCTGGCCCTGTACCAATGGAGTAGCCTAAAACAATTATCGACGGTTCTGGATAACGTTCTTTGAGTTGATTATAACTTGCTTGTACGTCACTTAACAATTCCTCTTCGTTACTAATATTCCCCTCGCTTTTCCCAAATCCTCTATAATCCAACATAAAAATGTCGTAGTTTAATTGGGTATAGACACTGGCAATTTCTCCCCATGTAGCAAGTGAACCAGCGTTGCCATGCAAGAAAAAAATCAACCCTTTTGACTTTTTAGCTTTGAATAAAATACCATGAAGTTTCGTGTGGTCTTGGGTTGATATGGCAATCTCCTCAAAAGGTTGTTCAAAAGAAAATGGATGATTGGCGGCTAATTTTTGAGGAAAGAAAATAACATCTTCTTGATTTAGGTAGAGTAATGTACACGGTAATACATATAAAATAAGAACTAGTACGTAGGTAATGGTGAATGCTTTTTTCATAGTGATTGTAGATAAATTATTGTCCTTCTAAAAGTAGTTCTTTTCTGATTAAAGAAAAATCACTTGGCTATTTTATGACCTTTCGATAGTATTTATAGATTCAATGTTGACATTTGTTAGAATTTTTGCCATATTTGAGAGAAAAAACTAACATAAGTATAGTTGTTAGTCGGAATACTATCTCTTAATACGTCTTAATCATAAACCATGAGTTATTCAAAAACCCCTTTCTTCGGAACACTCCGTAAGGCCCTTGCTATGGCTTTTGTAGCAGAGGAAAATCAATTAACTGCTGAAGAAGTCATTCAACGTGAGGAGGAAGCACGTCTTTCTCGTCGTAAATTCTTAGAAAATTCTGGAAAAGCTGCCCTAGGTTTGGGTCTAGCGGCTGCCCTTCCGAACAGTGTGTTGGCAAATGCCGTTGCCAAACCTAAAGTCACGATTGTTGGTGCAGGCATGGCGGGCTTAAATGCCATGCACACACTCAAGAAGGCAGGTTATGAAGTGAAGTTATATGAGGCTTCTAAACGTACTTCTGGACGAATTATGTCGGTACAAGGAGCAATGGGCGAAGGCACTTGGGCTGAATTTGGTGCTGAGTTTATCGACACCAACCATGCCGATATGTGGACTTTGGCAAAGGAGTTTAACCTTGATTTAATTGATTACGCTCAAGAATCGGAAGCAAAATTAACAGCGGAGGCGTTCTATTTTGAAGGTCGTCATCGTTCTTTAGTGGAGGTGGTAACGGAGTTCCGTAAATTCGCTCCACAGATGAAGAAGGACATGGATAGCCTTCCAGAAACGATTGATTATCAGACAAAAGACCCAATTGCGGTAAAATTTGATAACATGAGTTTGTCGGATTACCTTACAAGTATTGGGGCTACGGGCTGGATTAAACGTTTTATCGAGGTTGCTTACGAGTCTGAATACGGACGTGCTGCTACAGAACAATCGAGTTTAAATTTATTGTTATTGATTTCTCCAGATACCGAGTCAGGACATATTGACTTGTTTGGCGAAAGTGACGAACGATATAAGACTAGAGGAGGAAATCAGTCGATTCCTGATGCTTTGGGTAAAAAATATGCCGATAGCATTGAGTTTGGGTGTAAATTAGTGCAAATCCAAAAAGTTGGTAGATTTTATGGATTGAACTTCTTACGTGATGGAAAGGCGATGAATGCACTTACCGAAGTACTTATTTTGGCTATTCCATTTACAACGCTTCGTAATGTTACGATAAATGTACCGATGCCTCAAGAGAAGTTAGACTGTATCAATAAGCTGAGCTATGGACTTAATTCTAAGTTAATGATTGGTATGAAATCACATTTCTGGCGTAAGCAAGGTTTTGGAGGTTTGGTTTATGCCGACAATGGTGTGCCTAATGGATGGGATAATGCTCAATTACAAACAGGCGAAGATCAAGCAGCAGGTTTGTCTATTTTATTTGGAGGAGCAGAGGGAATGTATGTAGGACGAGGAACAGTGGAATCGCAACGAGATAAGTATTTACCTTTATGGGAACAAATTTATAAAGGAGCAACCGAACAACATAATGGTAAAGTTGCTCGTATGGTTTGGCCAACGAATCCATATAGTATAGGAAGTTATATCTGTTATACAAAAGGGCAATACACAACGCTTTCGGGTTTAGAAGCAACGCCTGTAGATAATATCTTCTTTGCAGGAGAACATTGTGGAGGGGAGTTTGCCGGCTTTATGAACGGTGCTGCCAAAAGTGGTCGTGAAGCGGCAGAACTGATTATTGAGAAGTTTAAGGTTTAAAGTTCAAAGTTCAGAGTTTAACGTT
>JBMLRK010000143.1:0-3772 GCA_049241065.1 Spirosomataceae bacterium | reverse complement strand
GGCAAGCAGAGAGACTTGATTTGCGTTCTCGAGTTTTTCGCGAGGAACAAGGTTGGGAACCGATGCTTCTTTTGCGGGCGACCAGAAGAGAGTTAAACATTCGACCAGGATCATCGCAGCGTAGAGCCAGAAATATGTATAAACAATCGGAATACCGAACTTATTGTACTTTATTGCCTTTGCGGTGGTGTCAAATTTAATAAAAGACGGCTCTTTCTTTTTCCGTTTAGGCATATATGACAAACACAATAGATAACTCTTAGGAGTACTAGGTTCGCAAAATACAAGACTATCCTCAGGGGTATCTTTTAGCCATATATTTTGTACCCAAACTTCGTTGGTATCGCTTTTTAACTTCAAAATAGGATACCTTTTAGTGATACTATCGGGTATGATTAATCTTGTTTGGTGACGTTGACCAATTGCCACGTCACCAAACAACACTAGTAGCAGTATAAAAATATATTGTTTCATTAGTTACGGTCATTCTCTGCCATTGGGCAGTTGGTTGTTAAATGCTTCACGCTGTTCGAAATGTTCCGTAGGGCATTTCGAACTTTTGATTTACAGGATTTCCAATCCTAATTTAGAGACAAATACTTGGCAAAAAAACGCAGCATCCCTTGGCTGCCTCTCCAAACCAGCCAAGAGGACGTAAGACTTCTATTATTCAAAGCTAAAAGAAATCAAGTGGATGTCCAAAGAAAATCAACGTTTGGTTCAATGACTAGATTTTGGTTAACGCCAACCATTTGTTAAAATCCTCACAATCCTGCCATATATCGGCACAATCGTCACCCTTGTAGATTGTCTCAAAAATCAGAACAACCTTATTCCGAACTTGCTTGTCTTATGAGTTACTCATAAGGAAGTACTCCCTGTCCATATTTCTGGAAAAAGAACTCCTACATATCATAAACAACATCATTCATGAAAAAACTCTTATTGGCCTTTGCCTTACTGATGCTTTACGTCAGTCAGGTAGCATATTCTCAAAACACCCTTCCAACAACGGGGATTACCATTAAAGATGAGTTTTATAACAACGAGCCTCTCGACAAAATTTGCCAAGATTTACAAAAGAAAACAGGACTTAAAATCATTGCAGACCCTGCTTTGTTAGCCAAATACCGTGTGAGTTATTGGTTCGACAATGTGAAAGCGGAAATCGGTTTCAAAGAAGCCTTAAAGACAACTGATTTAAAATCATTTTTAGATGAAAACAGTGTACTACATATCGTTCCCAAGGCATTCAAAGTCGTATTATCGAACGAGCCTGGCAACGTTGCTTACAAAGGAAAAGCGGAGAAAAAAGACTTTATCATCACAGGAAAAGTCGTCGATGTGTATAGCAACGAAGCCCTTCCTTTTACAACGGTTATGATTAAAGGCAGTAAACAAGGGGTAAAAACCAATGTGGATGGGCAGTTTACCCTCCTCAAAGTGCCTACGGATACTTCTACGATTATGATTAGCTATATCGGTTATCGTTCGCAGTCGTTTCACTTAACTCCTAGCACGCCAACCAACAACTTGATTATTACGCTCGAACCAGCCAATCAGGAATTGGACGAAGTGGTTGTAAAGGGGGAAAAAACGGAGGTAATGAAAGCCAACGAGACGATTGGGATGTTTACGATGACTCCTAGAAATATCGCTAAATTACCCAACGTTGGAGAAAAAGATATTTTCCGTAGTTTTCAATTAATGCCGGGGATTAGCTCTGCCAATCAGTCTTCTTCGGGGCTATATGTACGTGGGGGTACACCAGACCAAAATTTGGTATTATACGATGGTTTCTCGGTCTATTATGTCGATCACCTTTACGGATTCTTTAGTGCTTTTAACTCCAATGCCATCAAAGATATTCGTTTGTACAAAGGCGGTTTCGATGCCAAATATGGCGGTCGTGTGTCGAGTGTAGTGGACATTACGGGAAAAGATGGTAACGAAAAAACCTTCAATGCCAGTGGCGACCTTAGTTTAATTAGTGCTAACGTCTTGGTAGAAGGACCAATTGGTAAAAAAATCACCTTCGTAGCCGCAGCCCGTCGCTCATGGACAGGCCCTTTGTATGACAAAATTTTCAATACCTTCAAAGAACAACAGGCAAGTAGCACGGGGACAGGAGCAACAGGTAATTTTGCTCGTCGTTTCCAAGCACAACAAACGGCTTCTTCGTATTTCTATGACTTAAACGGTAAAGTCGTTTTCCGTCCTACCGACAAAGACAACGTTTCGTTAAGTTTTTATAATGGCGAAGATTATTTAGATAACTCACAAAATCTTGCCTTAGGCTTTGGTGGCAATCGTGGTGGCGGATTAAACAACTCCGATTTATCTAACTGGGGAAATACAGGGTCGAGTTTAAAATGGTCGAGACGTTGGAGTGATAAGTTTTATCATAACACCCTGATTAGTTATTCCAACTATTTTAGTAACCGTGACAACACCAACCAAAATACCTTTACCAACAGTTCGGGCGTGAGTCAGACGGTTAAATTTGGTTCGTTAGAAAACAACGATTTAAAAGACCTTTCTTTCAAAGCTGACTTTGAATACAAAACCGCACCTTATAACCAAATTGAGTTTGGGGTTCAGTTAAGCCGTTTGGCTATCGACTATTCGTACAGTCAAAACGATACCTTAGAGATTATCGGAAAACACGATAAAGGCTTTTTATCGACCTTCTATCTACAAGACCAATTGAAATTTGGCGATAATAAATTAATCATAAAACCGGGAATGCGTGTTACGTATTACGACGTGATGAAGCAAAATTATTACGAACCCCGTATGACGGCAACCTACAATTATTCTAAAAACCTAAAGTTCAAAGCTGCCGCAGGAAAGTACTATCAGTTTGCCAAACAAGTAGAGCGTGAAGATATTTCTAACGGTAGCCGTAGTTTCTGGTTATTGGCAAATAACAGCACCTTACCTGTTACGTCGTCTATTCACTACATTATTGGCTCTAGTTACGAAACAGGCGATTACCTTTTTGACGTAGAAGCTTATTACAAAGACATTCAGAACGATACTCGTTATACCCTTCGTTTTGTTCCGACCATTGGCAGAGGCTTATCTTCCGAAGAAACCTTCTTTACAGGAACGGGAAAAGTACGAGGTATCGACTTCTTAGTACAACGCAAGTTTGGCGACTTTACGGGTTGGGTGGGTTATACCTTGGCAGAATCAACCAAGAATATCGCTCAATTCTCGTCAGACCCTTTTCCGTCTAACTTCGATGTGCGTCACGAATTTAAAAGTGTCAATATGTACAAAATGGGACGTTGGGATTTTGCCCTTACATGGATTTATGCTTCTGGAAAACCTTATACTTCTATCGTAGGTGGTTATACGGTTACCTTATTGGATGGTTCAGAAAAAACCTTTACCGACCCATCAAGCACCAATGCCAACCGTTTACCTGCTTCTCACCGTTTGGATGTTTCGGCAGTGTATAACTTCAAACATGGTAGCTTGGGGCTTTCTATCTTCAATGTCTATAACAAGAGCAATGTTTGGTACAAGAAATTCCAAGTACTTACCGACACCGATACCAACAAACAATACTTAGCCGTAACGGATGTTAACTACCTAGGCTTTACGCCTAATTTAACGTTCTCGTATAAACTAAAATAGGGTCAATGGGTTTTAACCCGTTGAAAAATCACCCTATCAAATAGTTAAAATCGTTGACCCAGCGGTTTAAAAACCGCTCACCCTTAAATTTCAAGAAGAAAATGAAAAATATTGTTTATATCTGCTC
>JBMLRK010000142.1:0-16253 GCA_049241065.1 Spirosomataceae bacterium | reverse complement strand
CAAAAAAAATCCCCACCAATTGGCAGGGATTCTCAAACTGTATTGCTTGTGGTTCTACTTCCATTCAAAAATGACAGATGCCCAATTGTTTTTACTGGTGCCTCCTGTTTTTACTAAGCCTACTTCGTTAGCTACTTTCTCAATATCGGCAATATCGTGTTCGTAAAAACCGCTTACTGCCAACACCGAAGCGTTAGGTTTCATAAAATTGATGTATTGTGGAATATCACGCATTAAAATATTGCGGTTGATATTTGCCAATACCACATCGTACTGTTCCGCAGGCTCGTCTTCAATCGTTCCTTGACGAACCACCACGTTTTCGCAGTGATTTAAGGCTACATTTTCACGAGAATTTTCGGCTGCCCATTCTTCAATATCAAATGCTGCCACTTCCGAAGCTCCTAATTTAGAAGCCATAATCGCCAAAATACCTGTGCCACAACCTACATCCAATACTTTTTTCCCTTCGTGGTTGATTTCTTTTAATTGTAAACCCAAAATCATCGAAGTCGTTTCGTGGTGTCCCGTTCCGAATGACATCTTTGGATTAATCACAATTTCGTATTGATACGCTGGATTCGGTTCGTGGAAACTAGCTCGTACTAAAATACCGTTTTCAAATACCGAAATGGGTTCATAACTCTTTTCCCATTCTTCGTTCCAGTTTTTCTTTTCAAGGCTTTTGAATGAATAGCTGATTTGGGTCATTCCCAAATAGCGTTCAATCATACTGTCAAGGTTTTCTTCCGAAAACAAATCTTCTGTGATATAGGCGTTTAAGCCATAACTTTCTTCCGTAAATGTTTCATAACCAAGTTCTCCTAATTCGGCCATAAAAATGTCCGAAAACTCAGCATCAACAGAAAGTTTTAATTCGATATAATTCATTATGCTTGCTTTTTCTGAATGAAATTTCAAACACAAAGGTACTCAAAAAAATGAGCTTATAGCCTAGCTCTAAGGGTTTCTACGCCACGGTGAATATTATTATTGACCGACTGATAATTGATACCCATGCGTCTGGCAATTTCCTGATTCCCGAGCTTGTCGAAATAGCGAAGTTTCAAGGCTTCTAATACTCGTGGCGAAAGACTTTGAACGGCTTTCTCTAAACGTACAAAGGTTTCTTCTTTTTCAAGGGATTCGTGTTGATAAGTAAAAGACGAAATTTCAAATTGATGTACCAACTCTGGACTATCATCAAACGAAAGTTTACTGCGAGAATCCGCCACTCTACGCACTAATTCATGGCGTAAAGAAGTCTTGAGATAAGGTTCAATATTATCAATATCCGAAAGATGGTTTTTCCGATTCCATAAATTAACGAACAAATCATGAACAGTATCCATGACCAATTCGGTATCCACCGAAATCTTATTTCCGTAGCGAAGTAAAATTTTATAATAGCGAGTATAAACGATTCGAAAAGCATGGGAATCTCCGCTTTTGAATTGCTGCCATAATGCGATGCTTTCGCTGGTTTTCGTTGCTGTCATTTTTAGTTTACTTATGCTAAGAATTAATTGTAAAATTCCATTACAAAGAGAATCTATTTTTGCTACAAAAACTTATCGTGAATTAGTATGTTTTGATACTATATTAGCATACTTTTGGCAAAGTGTTCGATAAACTAAATGATATAGTCACAATGAAGCCACTTTTCAGGAAAGTACAGGTCATGCCAACGCAATCGTTTAGCATTCGGCAAGACGTAGTCCCTTATTTTTATAACCACTGGCATTATCATCCAGAAGTAGAAATCGTTCACGTGCATGAAGGAACGGGAATGCTCTTGGTTGGTGATGGCGTGAGCAATTACCGAGAAAATGATTTGATTGTGATAGGGGCGAATGCTCCCCATTTTTTTCGTAGCGATGATACATATTTTGAACAAGGAACGCCTTTACTTTCCAAATCGACGGTGATTCACTTTAATCCCGATTTTTTAGGACAAACTTTTTTAGAAATGTCCGAAATGAAAAATGTTACCGATTTTTTAACCAGAGCAAGCAAAGGTTTTTTAATTCGTGCCGAAAGTGGTAATGAAGCAAAAGAATTGATTGCAACGATGCTCCAAGCTACGGGGCTGCAACGAGTTATTTTACTGCTGAAAGTATTGAATCATCTCACTAGGGTTGAGTCCATTTTAGAGTTGTCAAAATCTGAATATACGAGTTCTTTGGATGAAGTAAATACTAAGCGGATAGATCAAATTTATTCTTTTTCTTTGAATAACTTTACTCGGGAAATTACCCTAGATGAGGTTTCTGAAGTTGCCAATATCAGTAAAAACTCCTTTTGTCGGTATTTCAAAACCCATACCCGCAAAACCTATTTTCAATTTTTATTGGAGTTACGGGTAGGTCATGCCTGTAAACTGTTGGCAGAAGAACATCTTAGTATTTCTCAAGTGGCTTTTGAAAGTGGCTTTAATAATTTGTCTCACTTTAATCGTTCTTTCAAGACGATTATGACCATGAAACCCCAATCATATCAAAAATTATATCGAAAATAATGAAATTAGAACTTTGTGCTTACTCCCTAGAAGACTGCTTAACGGCCGCTTCCGCAGGTTTTCATCAAGTAGAATTATGTGCTTCGCCTGCTGATGGAGGTACGACTCCCTCGGGCGGTTTGGTGAAATTGGTAAAAGAAAAAATTGCCTTAAACATCAACGTAATGATTCGCCCAAGAGGAGGCGATTTTCTTTATTCAGCCTCTGAAATAGCGGTGATGAAAGCCGATATTTTATTGATGAAAGAACTAGGAGTGAAGGGTGTTGTACTGGGTGTGTTACAGGCAGATGGGCAAGTTGACAAGGAATTGCTACGAGAATTAGTTGGGTTGGCTGCCCCTTTGGAGGTGGTATTTCATCGGGCTTTCGATTTGGCTCTTGACCCCAGACAAGCCTTAGAAGATATTATTGAAGCAGGTTGCCAACGTTTATTAACTTCTGGACAAGCCCTCACGGCTCAGGCGGGTATCAATGTTATCGAACAATTAGTGAAACAAGCACAAGGGCGTATCGAGATTATGGTGGGTAGTGGCGTATCAAGCGAGAATGTACCTTTATTCAAATCCGTTGGTGTTTCCTGCTTTCATACTTCTGCAAGAGCTTATCAGGAGTCGGCAATGGAATACAGAAAAGAAGGAATGGTTTTAACCGATTTTGAGGGTATATCTGATTACCAAAAACGCTTTGCAGATGCCTCCAAACTCCAAAAAATGCGTGAGATAGTATCCATTCCTTAAAAATGTGTCAAAAAAGCCAAATTTTTTATATTGGTATTATTTGAATAATAAATATAATTTATTATTCGGTTTGAACTTGCCTTTTTCATAGAAAAAAATGAAGGTATTAGGAGTAATGTATTGATAAACAGTTTATTATTTGTTTTTTTTATTTGCTTAGATTGTACTTGTCTGATTTACCTAAAAGGAGGATTCTTGAGTCTTGTTTAGATTATATTTAGAAAATGAAAGAAGGCTCAAAAAACGCTCAAATAGAAAAATCGTCGTTCTTTTCAGAATGCGTGAATATAATTTTATCTTTAACAAAAAATAACTAGGGAATTGCCCTGACCGTATAACTAAGCGCAGATGGAAATCGAAAATCCTTTAAAAAACACTGTTCCAAAACAAAAAATATTAATCGAAATTGCTTGGGAAACATGTAACCAAGTAGGTGGAATCTATACCGTAATTCGTACAAAAGTACCTTCCATGGTAGAAAAATGGGGCGATGATTACTTCTTAATAGGCCCATATTTCCCTCAAACAGCCTCTGCTGAGTTCGAACCAATCCATGATTTAGACGATTCTGTTTTAGGAAAAACGGTTCAGAAAATGCGTTCAATGGGTTTTGGCGTTCATTACGGCTATTGGTTAGTAACAGGAAAACCTCGCATTATCCTTTTTGATTTTTGGTCAATTTTAGAAAACATCAACAAAATCAAAGCAACCCTTTGGGAACGCCATAAAGTATCAACCCTTCATGCAGAGGAATTGGTAAATCATGTGCTTGCCTTTGGGGAAATGGTGCGTATTTTCTTAACAGAACTTTCTAGTGAAAGAGGAAATAAAACGGATATTATCGCTCATTTTCATGAGTGGATGGCATCATCGGCTATTCCAGATTTACGTCAAGATAATGTTAGAGTAGCGACTGTTTTTACTACGCATGCTACTATGTTAGGGCGTTATTTAGCTGGTAATGTTCCTAATTTTTACGAAAAGTTACACGAATTCGACTGGTTAAAAGAGGCGAAGCATTATGGTATTGAAGCTCAAGCAACCATAGAACGTTTGGCAGCACAAATGGCTCACTCCATGACGACAGTTAGTGATGTGACCGCTCGTGAATGTGAACATTTATTAGGTAAAGTGCCAGATTTGATTTTGCCGAATGGCTTAAATATCACTCGATTCTCGGCCATGCACGAGCATCAAAACTTGCATACCAAATTTAAGGATAGAATCAACGAGTTTGTAATGGGGCATTTCTTCCAGAGTCAACCTTTTGATTTGGATAAAACGCTTTATTTCTTCACTTCTGGACGTTACGAGTTTTCAAACAAAGGCTATGACCTTACGTTGGAAGCCCTATCTCGTTTAAACTGGAAAATGAAGAATGCCAAGATTGATAAAACGGTGGTGATGTTCTTTATCACCAAACAGCCTTATCATTCGATTGACCCAGAAGTACTACATTCAAGAGCTGTAATGGACGAAATTCGTCAGACTTGTAGTTCAATTGAAAAACAAATTGGCGACCAATTATTCGGTGCATCGGCATCGTCTAATGACTTACAAATGCCCGATTTGAATAATTTTGTGGATGAATACTGGCGTTTACGTTTACGTAGAACAATTCAGACATGGAAAAACAATAAGCGTCCAAAAGTAGTAACGCACTTATTGAAAAATAGCGATGGTATTACGGATTTTCTTCAAAAAACAAATTTGATGAATAATCCAGAAGATAGAGTGAAAATTGTGTATCACCCAGATTTTGTGGTTTCTTCAAATCCGTTATTTGGGCTTGATTACGGTCAGTTTGTTCGTGGTTGTAACCTAGGTGTTTTCCCAAGTTACTACGAACCGTGGGGTTATACACCGCTTGAATGTATTGCAAGGGGCGTACCAACTATCACATCAGACCTTTCTGGTTTTGGTGATTATATGATGCAAATCATGCGTGATTACGACCAATGGGGCGTAATGGTGGTAAACCGTAAAACACAAGATTTCTATAAAGCTGCCGAGCAATTATCTGAAATGTTATTGAAGTTTGTCAAGCAAGGCTTGAGAGAACGTATCTCACAACGTAACCGTGTAGAAAGTATCTCTGAAACCTTCGATTGGAACAACCTTCGTACCTATTATGATACCGCTCATGATTTGGCTTTAAAGAGAAGAAAGTAATCCAAAAGCAAGCTAAAAAGCACAAAGTAGAAACAATCCGTGACTACTTTGTGCTTTTCTATTTTATAGGCTATTGACTCATTCAATTAATTAGCTTATGTTTGAGAAAGGATACCAACTATTTTTGTAAATTATCAATTTTATTGATGTTTGAAATAAGCAGTTGCATTATTCGCTATTTAACATTCAAAATTTTAAAGCCCACTATCCGTATATATGGATCTATTGAATGAAACGCTCGTTTGGGTCATGAAAAAGCGTATGCCTCGTATTCAGTCGTTTATGGACAGGCCTATGGATACGCAAGCACTCGTTTTTCACAATCTGATAGAATCGGCAAAGAATACCGAATGGGGCAGAAAATACGATTATCAATCCATTACCAGTATTCGTGATTTTCAAGAACGAGTACCCATTTCTTCCTACGAAAAACTGTTTCCTTACATAGAACGCATGATGCGTGGGGAACAAAATATCCTTTGGCATTCGTCTATTCAATTTTTTGCAAAGTCTTCTGGAACAACCAATGCCCGAAGTAAGTTTATACCTGTATCGAAGGAATCCTTAGAGAATTGTCACTTCATGGGAGGGAAAGATATGATGACCTTGTTGGTAGCCAATAGACCAGATACGAATGTGTTTAGTGGAAAGGGATTATCTATTGGGGGAAGTCTATCGTCGAATCAGTTAAATTCACGCAGCTTATTGGGGGATGTTTCGGCAGTGGTGATGAAAAACTTACCAATCTGGGCTCAGTTGATTCGTACGCCTTCTTTGGAGGTAGCTTTGATGGATGTTTGGGAAGAAAAAATTCTCAAAATGGCGGAGGTTACTTCACAAGAAAACGTAACGAGTATTTTGGGTGTACCCACTTGGTGTTTGGTGCTAATCGAAAAAGTATTGGAGGTAACAGGTAAGTCAAACATCTTGGAGGTATGGCCTAACTTTGAATATTTTATTCATGGAGCAGTGGCTTTTCAACCTTATCGAGAACTCTTTCAACAAAAAATATTTCCTTCTGCTGGGGTTGGTTATCTCGAAATTTATAATGCGTCGGAAGGCTTTTTTGGTATTCAAGACGACCATACTCGTTTAGACGAAATGCTTTTGATGCTTGATTATGGCATTTTTTATGAATTTATTCCTGTGGAAGATTTTGATGAAGAATATCCACGGGTATTGACGCTAGACGAAGTAGAATTGGGTAAAAATTACGCTATTTTAATCTCGACGAATGCTGGTTTGTGGCGTTATAAAATAGGAGATACCGTTAAATTTACTTCTAAAACGCCTTATCGAATTAAAATATCAGGACGAACAAAGCATTTTATCAATGCCTTCGGGGAAGAACTAATCATTGAAAATGCTGAAAAAGCGATTACTCGTGCCTGTGAGGCAACCCATGCAATCATTAGCGATTATACGGCTGGCCCTGTATATATGAATGATGGAAAAAGCGGTTGCCACGAATGGGTTATTGAATTTTCGCAAATGCCAGATAATCAAGAACTATTTGACCGTTTATTAGATGAAACGCTCAGAGAAGTTAATTCTGATTACGATGCAAAAAGATATAAAGATATGGTTTTGACTAAACCTACCGTCCGAGTAATTCCTAGAGATACGTTTTATAATTGGATGCGAGGAAGAGGGAAATTAGGCGGACAACATAAAGTACCAAGATTAAGCAATTCTCGTGAATTTTTAGACGATGTATTGAGTTTTGTAAAGGTAGGGGTTTGCTAAAGGGCCTAGGGCTTTTAACCCGTAGAAGTTAGCTATACGGAAGGTGTGTAAAAAGTGTAGAGTTTAACGTTTAAAGCATTTTACACTGAATAATATTTCTGTTTTTAGCTTTAATCCGGGTGACAGTCACTCATAAACTTTTGACTTTGTACACCTTCAACCCAATTATATGCTACGAGCTAAAAAACGTAGTTCCATTTTTCAATGTTAGCTTATGGACAAACTAGATAGAATTATTGAAGCCCGAATGAAATTGAAGGCTCGATTTGAAGAACAAATAAAAAATACCCCTTCGATGGCGGATGATAGACCCTTAGGACATGGGAACATCAATCGACATGGAATGCCAGAAGTGCCTGTTGGACAAACGCTCACGATTAAATGGCCTGTCTTGGATTTGGGTTATCATCCTCAAATTCCGATGGATATGTGGCGTTTAACCATTGATGGAGAAGTGGAAAATCCCATTGTTTTGAAATGGGATGATGTAATGGCTCTTCCCCAAACAGAAGACACCTCTGATTTCCATTGTGTGACAACTTGGTCGAAACTAAACATGACTTGGAAGGGAGTTAGTTTATTAGACATAGCAGCCTTGGTGCAACCAAAAGCAACGGCAACTCATATTATGTGTTATGGGTATGATACCTATACAACCAATGTGGCGATAGAGGAGGCTCTTAAACCAGATGTATTATTAGCTCACACCGTTGAAGGAGAACCACTTGCCTTAGAACATGGAGGACCTTTGCGTATGATTACCCCGCAATTATATGCGTGGAAAGGTTCAAAATGGATTAAACGGATTGAGTTTATGTCTGCCAATAAATTAGGATTTTGGGAGGAAAGAGGCTACTCTAACACAGCATATCCTTGGAGAAATGACCGTTATTCAGACTAGTCATATAAGTTAATCCACTGATTCAATAGGTTCATTGGGTTAAATAACTCCAGTGTATTGTCAAAAACTGCATCAATATCATCCCGTTGGTTATAGCGTTCCACGAAGTGACTAATTTCTTGTGCCGTATGAGAGATAGTACTTTCAAAAGGAATAGCCAAGCCAATGGGATTTTCTTCAAAAAAACCATCTACTCCTTGTCCTTTCGTATAAATGATTGGTAAACCCTGTGTTAGTGCTTCTATGTAAACTTTACCAAAGGTTTCAAATTCAGAAAGCATGATAAAAACATCCGCTTGGCGATAAGCCTCTCGTAATGCTTCTTCATTCTCTATCCAATCTAGTTGCTGAATGAAAGCGTATTGTGATACAAGATGTTTAATTCTTGCTACATTACTCGTATTACCACCAACCAAGGTCAATTTCCAATCAATTCCTAGTTGTTGTTGATATGCAATTAAAGTAATCAGTTTTTCAACATTCTTATTTTTACTAAAGTCTCCCACGTATAGTAGGTGAAGCTGATTCAGCTTTAGGCTTTTTTTAGGAGATTGTCGATGTGTAAACCAAGTGGAACTAATCCCGATGGGAATCACCACCGATTTGGAAGCTATTTGTGTTTGCAGTGGAGCATTTTTAAAAAAATGCTTGATAAAATATTCCCGATAAGCAGGATTATGAAAGACGATATAGCTTGCTTTTTCAGCAACTTGAAGTCCATGCTTGCGTAGGTGAATGGCATACCGAAAATAATAATTAATGTCGGTATTCGTAACGGTAGTAATATAGCTGATTTGATAATCTTTGTAGAGTTGCAATGCAACGCCTCCGTCACTAAAAAGACTGTGAGAATGAACGATTCCCACAGTCTGTATTACATCTTGTTTCAGAAGATATTTGTAAAGAGTATTGATTTTTAAGCGATACAAATAGCGATGATACGGCTTAATTAAGAGTGCATACGAGCATGGAATTGTTACTGGTAATAGGGCGTGATAACAATTTAACTGCTCTTTTTTTCGAACAGGAACGTAAATATGTTGTCTTATTCCAGCTTGATGCAATGCGTTGAAAAGCTCTGCAAATAAACTCTTAATAGCACCCCCACAACAATGTAGCACTGATTTTTCTGTCATTTAACCAAATAGCTGAGATAGTTTTATATTTTTGATAACTACATAAAACGTACTTAGAAACAAACCAAATATCAAGAATCCAACCACTAAAATAGCTCGTTTAGGTTCTGATTTCTTCAAAGGAATTTGAGCAGGCTCAAGTACCTTAAAGATTGGAGTATCTCTACGAATCTTGATTTTAGCTTCTTCTAATTGCTTTGTTAGTTCAGAATAGAGGTTATATGATAAGTCCATCTCATATTGGAGCTTTTTCCCTTCATCACGAGCTACATTTAAGAATAAATTCCTATTTCTATCTTGGTAGCTAGAGTAGTTATAAAGAGCAGCGTCATAACGGCGTTTAACTTCCGAAACTCTGCTTTCAAGAAAGGCAATGTCTTTTTTTGTTTTCTCTGTACGGTAGGTAACCACATATTTTGTTAAGTAGTCTTGTGTAAATCGTGCAATCACAGCAGCAACAACGGGATCAGGCATTTTTGCACTCATCGTAATAACTCCTGTTTTTTTATCAAGACTAGCCGAAACTCTTTTTTGAATGTCTTTCAAAATAAGTTCTTGCTTTTTATTCAGGAAAAGCGTGTTTGCAGGTACATCAGAAGCTTTTAATTTCAAGGCTGTTTTATCCTCTTTCTCTTCTGAACTTCCAAAAGTACGAGCCATCCATCCACTTTTACTGACCTCGTTCAAATAGTCTGACAAAACCATCGTTTTCTTTGTTTTTGAAACATAGACAGGAAGTTTCATCACCTCTAAAATGAAGGGTGTACTCTGAATGATGTTGGGGTATAAATCTGGTCTAACTGCTTCTGATGAGGAAAGCGAACCTAAATCTACTCCCGCAAGACCTGCTAAGGACTTAAACTTACTCATTCCTCCCACATCTTTTGATTCAAGTTCTGGTAATAGCTTAACGTCCGAATTGTATTCATTCGGAATGCTCATGGCATATAAGACACCTATTGCTGTAAAAATCAATGAGCAAATAAGTATAATCCATTTTCCCTTGCCTATTTGCTGAATAATATCGCTAATATTAAGGGGTATCGGAGCTGCTGTTGGTTGTGCGACGTTCGTTGTTTCCAATTTATTAGCGTTTATTTTAGAGAATTGATAATGGTGATAAGGATGTATGTTAGCGAACTTAGTCCCCCTAAAATACCTATTCGTTCCGCAGAAGTAAGTTGATTTTTCTTCTCTTCTTTTTCTGGGACAATAATTTCAGAGCCAGCCTCTACTTGAGGGTGTTTGCGAATAAACCAAGTGGTTTTTGTATGGTCAGATATACCATTAGCATATTTTACATAAATGTGTTTTTTATCTGCATTTACCTTAAAGCCGCCTGCCTCTGAAATATAATCCTTTACTCTAAATCCTTCTTGGTAGGTTACAGACACTGGATTTTGTAAACTTCCAGTAAGCTTAATGGTTTCTGCTTGTCTTGGGATTGTTAACGCATCACCATTTAAGAGTAAAATATTACTTGTATGATTCGGGTCTTTTAGAATGGACTTCATGTTAATGGCCACAATGGATGAATCCCTTCTGAAAATAGCATTTTGAGGTGCTGCACTTAGTTTGAAGCCTCCAGAAAGCTGAATCAAATCCGAAATGCGTTGCGATTTGTCTTTAATTGTGTAAGAACCAGGGAAATTAACTTCACCATCAATTGATACTCTTTTTTGGTCTTCGAATCTTGGAGATTTTCGGACTATTAAAATGTCAAAAGGCTCTAGAACCATATTTTGCTCGGGAGAATTTTGAATTAAGTTTTTATCAATCGTGAACGTGAAAATTTTAACATTCTGGTTATGAGGTATATTTAGCGTATCATCTTTTATTCGACGAGATAGTTCTAAACGACTGATACTAGCCCCTTCTTTGAATCCTTTCGCCATTAAAATAAGGTCATTAACGGTCATTCCTTCTATAAAATCGAAATTACCATCCTTATTAACTTCTCCTTGTACGGATACAAACCGTTTCTCACGAAGTTCCATAATCGAGCTAATATTGATAACATCTTCCCGTTTTAGTGGGATGTCTTGAATCTCTCCTTTTAATAATTGAAGTGCATTAAACGTAATGAGTTCGGGTTCATTCGTCTCTGTTAAACGAGTTAAAATTACTCGGTTCAAGAAGGCATCTTCTTTTACACCCTCTGCTTTCTTTACCAACTCTTTAACCGTTGTAACACCTGGTTCAATTGCATATTCACCAGGTCTGAAAACCGCACCTTTAATAGTAACACGATTCTCATAACGATTTAAAATTGTTCCAACATTAAACTTGTCACCACGTTTCGGAATAAAGCTTGCAACCTCTTCTTGAGTAATGTTTAACAGTTTCAACTCTTTAGCAGTGTGTCTTTTGAGTCCTATGGTAAATGTGTAGGCATTATCCGTAAAACCGCCTGCAAAACGTAGTACATCATGTAGGGTTTCTTCTTTTTCAACCTCAAAGATATAAGGACGTTTTACTTCACCTGCGATCTCAACTCTTGTTGTATAGTCAGCAATACGAATAATATCTTGGTCATGTAAACGGATATTATCTTTCTGATCTGCCTTTAGTAAAAAGTCATATAAATCAAGTACACGAACAACCTTATTATCTCTGATAACTTTGATATTTCTATAAGAACCATTTTCAGATGGCCCCCCTGCTAGATATAAGGCATTGAACACCGTAGCCAAAGAAGAAACGGTATATGTACCAGGCTTGCTTACTTCTCCTGTTAAGGTCACTTTGATACTTCTTACATTACCAAGGGTTACTTGTGCCGATACACCACTTCCTGGGCTATTTAATCCTTGATATAATTGGCGTAAACGTCCAATAATACGTTCTGAGGCCGCTTCAATGGTAAGACCATTTACATAGATTGGACTTAGGTTAAGAATTCTAACGGTTCCTTCTGGACTCACCTTCATCTTATAGCTGTCAAGTGCATTTCCGAAAATATCTACATTCAATTCATCATCAGGCCCCAATTGATAGTTTTTGGGAGTTGCGATACGTAAGTCGGGTTCAAAAGAAATACTTTGCTCTCTAAAAAGAGACGCTCCAAAGACTTTTGTCTTCTCGGGTTCATTTTGAGAATCGGTTGGATCACTTTTTACTACGATACTACTTTTTACAGGTGCGGGAACTCTTGAGTTACTATTTTCTTTTATTACTCCAGTCTTCTTACTAGAAAGCGTATTTAATCGCTCTCTCATTTTGGCAACATCAGAAGCAGTAAACCCTTGAACTAACGCCGCTTTCTCGATTTGATTTTCAGACAAACCACTCGCTTGAGCTTTTTGGAAAAATGCCTGAACTTGTTCATCTGTAAGTTCGTCAACCTTAGGTGTTGCTTTTTGACCAAAGGTTATTCCATTGATAAATATAAAGGCAGCTAAAGCAAAGAGCTTAATTAAACGAGAAGAGGAAACTAAGTGTGAATTTTCGTTGGTAGAAAATAAGCTAAAATTCATGTTAGATGTTGTTAAAACGAAATTGTGTTTGAATATGGAGGACTAAATACGGATTCAAGTATAAAAGTACAAAGAATTATAAGCGTTGCATACACTGAACGACCATTTTATCTTTCCATGCTTTGAATGTTCCTTGTACAATTTGTTCACGAGCTTGTCCTACTAACCAAAGGTAAAAGCTCAAATTATGCACACTTGCAATCATTGCTGCCAATAATTCCTCTGATTTGATAAGGTGGCGTAAATAAGCTTTTGTATAGAAATTACTTGCGTAGCCATCTAAGCCAGGGTCAATAGGAGAGAAGTCATCTTTCCATTTTTCATTTTTGATATTGATGATTCCCTGCGTAGTAAATAACATTCCATTGCGGGCATTACGGGTAGGCATCACACAGTCGAACATATCAATCCCTAAAGCAATACATTCCAAAATATTTGCAGGAGTTCCTACTCCCATCAAGTAGCGAGGTTTGTCTTTCGGTAAAATATCGGTTACCAATTCGGTCATTTCATACATCATTTCCGCAGGTTCACCCACAGAAAGTCCGCCAATCGCATTTCCTTCTCTTCCAAAACTAGCAATGGTTTCGGCAGACTTTACTCGTAAATCTTTATAGACACTTCCTTGTACAATCGGGAAAAGCGTTTGGCTATACCCGTATTTAGGTTGCGTCGCATCAAAGTGATCACAACAACGTTTTAGCCAACGGTGTGTCATATCCATTGATTCACGAGCGTATCCGTATTCACAAGGGTAGGGCGTACATTCATCAAAGGCCATAATAATATCAGCACCAATAGTACGCTGAATATCCATGACCCCTTCTGGTGTAAAAAAGTGTTTAGAACCGTCAATATGTGACTTAAAAGTTACTCCCTCTTCTTTGATTTTACGACCTGTACCTGCCAGTGAATATACTTGGTAGCCTCCAGAATCGGTTAGAATAGGACCATCCCAGCCATTGAATTTATGTAAACCTCCCGCTTTTTCGATTACATCTAAGCCCGGGCGTAAGTACAAATGGTAGGTGTTCCCTAAAATAATTTGAGCTTTAATATCCTCTTTTAGTTCTCGCTGATGCACGGCTTTTACCGTTCCTGCTGTACCCACAGGCATGAAAATTGGAGTTTGGATTTGTCCATGGTCTGTCTGAAGTACGCCCGCACGAGCTTTACTATTGGGGTCAGTACTGCTTATATCAAATGTCATTGCTTCGTTTGTTTTCTGCTTAAAATGCTATCCTAAAAATCATAGCATTTACAAAATTACTACTTATTTGTAAAAACTACTCCTTATTCCTTAATCCCTAACACTTAAAGCCCTATCTTTGTGACCCAAATGTATTAATCTACTGATTCAGATAATTTTGATACCGCTACTAATTGAATTATTCTTATTGGCAGTTGTTGTTCAACTGTATTTTATTTTATTCGTTTATCCCAAACTCATTTCTTATCCTAGTCCTACTTTAGAGTCATCTAATGCAGAAGGGGTTAGTGTGGTTGTTTGTGCATGGAACGAGAAGGAAAATTTACAAGAACTACTGCCTATACTCGACAAGCAAGATTACGCTAACTTTGAAGTAATTATCGTAGATGATCGCTCATGGGATGGTACGTATGACCTTTTGTTAACGGAACTAAAAGGTTTTAGTCACTGTCGTTTTTTACGTGTAGAGAATACCCCCGAACATCTATCGTCAAAAAAGTATGCTTTAACGCTGGGTATTAAGTCAGCTAAATATACGACTATTCTGTTGACAGATGCCGATTGCCGACCTCAAACTAATCGTTGGATTCGTGCTATGATGGGAGCGTTAACCCCAGATAAGGATATTGTTCTGGGCTTTTCACCTTATTTTAAAGAGGGAAATACGTTTTTGAGTGGTTTTATTTCCTACGAAACCTTTATTACAGCCATGCAATATCTCTCTTTTGCTTTGGTAGGAAAACCTTACATGGGAGTTGGACGTAATTTACTCTATCGAAAATCGGTATTCATGAAAAATAGAGGTTTTGCCAGCCATACACACGTGTTGGGTGGAGACGATGATTTATTTATGAATGAAGTTGCCAATACGGAAAATACCACCATTTGCCTTGATTCGGATAGTTTTGTATATTCTTTTCCCAAAACTTCATGGGAGGACTGGTATCGACAAAAACGGAGGCACTTGTCAGTAGGTAAATATTATACGACGAGAAATAAGTTTTTACTAGGAATACTTGCAAGCAGTCAGATTTTTTATTGGGTCTGTTTTTTTGCACTTTTACCCATTTTTTGGAATAGTTATTTTGTTTGGGGTTTAGCAGGACTATTGCTAGTTCGCTTAGTTGCTCTTTGGATGGTATATGCAAAAATCAATAGCCGTTTATCGAACACTGTCCAAACAATCACGATACCCTTTTGGGATTTTTGTTTATCGCTCTATTTTTTAATTATGGGTATCAACAACGCCATTCCTCGTCGCAAAAAAATGCGATGGAGATAGGTGGGACTAAACATTAACAGTTAAACAGCATCTTTTATATGAACGATCATAAACTCATAGAACAATATTTCCCTAATTTAACGGATAAACAAAAGCAACAATTCGCTCAGTTAGGAGAACTTTATGCACATTGGAATGCACAAATTAATGTGATTTCAAGAACAGATATTGAAAATCTGTACGAACGTCATATTCTACATTCGCTAGGGATTGCCAAAATTGTCGATTTTAAGGACTTTACTGAAATTTTAGATGTTGGTACTGGCGGAGGATTTCCAGGCATTCCACTGGCCATTATGTATCCACATTGCCAATTTCACTTGGTAGATAGCATTGGTAAAAAGATTAAAGTGGTAACGGAAGTAGCGGCAGCTCTAGGTTTAGAAAATGTAAAAGCAGAACATACCAGAGCCGAGAAGGTAGAAGGTGAGTACGATTTTGTGATAAGTAGAGCCGTTACGAAATTAGCCCCTTTTCATGCTTGGGTGAAAGGAAAAATCAACATTAACAACTATAATAAGTTAAAAAATGGGATTTTGTATTTGAAAGGTGGCGATTTAGAGGAAGAATTGAAGGAGTTTGGTAAAAAACATAAGGTTTATGAGTTGTATCAGCACTTCAATGAAGAGTTTTTTGAGACAAAAAAGGTCGTTCACGTGCCAATGACCTAATTTTTTCACAAAAAAGATAAAAATTATTGTTAGTGTAAATTTCTGATAATCAAAAGGTAATGGAAAGCTTACAGAAAATGTTTGAAATTTTTCATTTTTTTTCGCTTCAAAGACTTGCATTGTATCAGAAAACCTACTAATTTTGCATCACAATAACAATCGGCAACAATCCTTCTTAGCTCAGCCGGTTAGAGCACATGACTGTTAATCATGGGGTCCCTGGTTCGAGCCCAGGAGAGGGAGCAAAAAATCGCAAATCGAAAGGTTTGCGATTTTTTTTTGCCCTTTTTCTAGTAGTGGCTTAGGGTTTCTCATCTTTCTTGATACATAAAACTTATATCATCCCCACAGACAACTCATTTTTCAAAAACGCATTAGTTCTGATTATCACTAAAACAAACTAG
>JBMLRK010000141.1:0-1852 GCA_049241065.1 Spirosomataceae bacterium | reverse complement strand
ATAAGAACTTTGACCATTTACTAAGTACCAACCCTCGTGTATTCATTATTGGCGAAGATGTAGGTAAAATCGGAGATGTAAATCAAACCTTAGCAGGGCTTCAAGAAAAATTTGGAGAGCTTCGTATTACCGATACAGGAATCCGTGAAATGAGTATCATCGGACAAGGCATTGGAGCAGCCATGCGTGGTTTACGCCCTATCGTTGAAATTCAGTACCTTGATTATATTCTTTATCCATTTGCTTCTCTTTCCGACGACTTAGCTTGTTTGCATTATCGAACCGTTGGCGGACAAAAAGCACCCATGATTCTGCGTACTCGTGGACACCGTTTAGAAGGCATCTGGCATTCGGGTTCTCCAATGGCTGTACTTCTGAATGGATTAAGAGGTATTCATTTGTCCCTCGCAACATGACTCAGGCAGCAGGAATGTACAATACCCTTTTAGAAGGAGATGATCCTGCCATTGTGATTGAGTGCTTAAATGGCTACCGTTTGAAAGAACGCTTACCAGAAAATCTTTTTGAAAGCCGTGTCGCCCTCGGAATGCCCGAAGTATTGAGAGAAGGAACAGACATTACCATTGTTACATACGGTTCAATGTGTAGAATTGTAATGGCAGCCGCCGAACAATTGGAAGCCTTTGATATTTCGGTAGAAGTCATTGATATTCAGACACTATTGCCTTTTGACATTACGCATCAGATTGTAGAATCAATCAAGAAAACAAACCGTGTTATTTTTGCGGATGAAGATATGCCAGGTGGTGCAAGTGCTTACATGATGCAAAAGGTGATTGACGAACAAAATGCGTATCGTTATTTAGATTCTAAACCTGTATGCGTTGCAGCAATGGCACACCGTCCTGCTTATAGCTCAGACGGAGATTATTTCTCGAAGCCCAATTCAGAAAACGTCTTTGATGCAGCCTACAACATGATGGCAGAAGTAATGCCCGCTAAATTCCCGAAGATTTACTAAAATAGCATACGATTTATAAAATGAAAAAGGACTTGAGTTTTCAAGTCCTTTTTCATTTTATGACATACCCACATCGCCAAAAAAATACGCTTTGTCGCCAAAGAAGTGAATGATATAGCTTTCTGTTTGTTGATAAAAAAAGTTTGCTTATGTTTACCTTAATTACAGGATGGATATTTGACCACTTGGAAGCATTCTATGAACACTATACAGAATCAAGCAAAAAAACTTTCTAGTACTTTTTTGCACCTTATCTTTTGGATTTGCTTTTTGGCATTGCCGTATTTATTTAGAATCATGTCGGTTGCTCAGAAAGAAGACCGTCCCCCAATGCCCTATTTCCCTAAAGGAATGCACAATATACCTCCGCCTAATGGAGGAATGCGTGACTTCACGATTTTTTTCATGGTATTAGCCATGGTGAATATTCCTATCTTTTATTTGAATAGCAATTGGCTCATCCCTAAACTACTGAAAAAGAAAGGATTACTCATCTACGTATTATCACTCATCGTTTGCTTTGTAGTGGTATTTTATACCAACGGCTTTATTCGGGATGCTTTTTTTGGTAATCATTTCCGTAAAATCCCCACCTTCAGTACCACTTTTCAGACCTTGTTTATTCTGGCTATCAGTACAACTTACCGTATTGTTATGGATAATTTGGCGGAAAAAGAGACTCGTAAAGAACAGGAAAATGAACGGTTAAAATCAGAATTATCGTTCCTTCGCTCACAAATTAGTCCGCACTTTATGTTCAATGTCTTGAATAGCATTGTGTCCTTATCGAGACGAAAACCCGAAATGGTTGAACCTGTGGTTATCAAGTTATCGGAGTTAATGCGGTATATGCTTTATGAATCAGACGAT
>JBMLRK010000140.1:0-2400 GCA_049241065.1 Spirosomataceae bacterium | reverse complement strand
TCACTACCCACAAAAAAACCGTTGGCTATTACAGCCAACGGTGGGGTAATGTTCGGTTGGTTATTCTTCAAACTTGAAACCAACTTTTTGATTGCCAATCATCAATTCAAAATCTCCTGTTTCGGTAACGGTTTTTAGTTGTTCGTTTACAAAAGCTAGGTCGTTACGGTCAATTTCAAAGCTTATTTCTTTGGATTCTCCTGCTTCTAAGCTGATTTTCTGGAATGCTCTCAGTCTTCTTAACGAGGGAGTTATTGAGGCGTAAAGGTCACGGCTGTATAATTCAACGGTGTGTTTTCCTGCTCTTTTTCCTGTGTTTTTCACGGTGATGCTAACGGTCAATTTGGCATCGCCTTTCAAGGTCGCTGTGTTGGTTTTTATGCCCGAATATTCAAAGGTCGTATAGCTTAAACCCGTTCCGAAGGCAAATTGTGGGTTGGTTGCTTCGCCTTCTACGATTGCTGTACCGCCTTCTTCTTTCAACTGCTCGGTAAATTTATAATCGTAGGTGTGGATAGAACCTGTCGAACGTGGGTAGGTATAGGGCAAGCGACCGTTGGGGTTATAGTCTCCAAAAATCACATCGGCAATGGCTTTTCCTGCATTACTACCAGACCAATATCCTTGTAAAATTGCTTTCATACCTGGTTCTATGCTTGCAATAATTCTCGGACGACCTTCTGTTAGGATTAACACAACTGGTTTACCCGTCAGGATAGCCGCTTTTGCTAAGTCCAATTGGTTTTGGTCTAGGGTCAAATCATCAATGTTTCCTGGGGTTTCTGCATACGCATTTTCACCCAAACAAAGCACAATTACGTCGGCATTGCCCGCAGCGTTTTGCAATTTGGTGACATCAAAATTATCAGACGATTTATAGCCTTTCACCCCAATATTAATCACGTTTTCTTTCCCGATTTTAGCTTCAAAAGCCTGAGCAATCGTTTGGTCACGTTTTGGATATAAAGACTCATCGTCTCCTTGCCACATATACGACCAAGCACCGTTTAGCGTCGATAAACTGTTTGCTCCTGGGCCTGCCAATAATACTTTTGCATTTTTAGCAAGCGGTAAGATATTCTGTTGGTTTTTCAACAAAGTCATTGCCTCACGAGCGGCTTCCAACGCAATCGTTTGGTAGGCTGGTAAATTGAAATTCTTAGTTGCTTCAGGTTCTGGATACGCATTTTCGAACAAGCCTACTTTATATTTCAATGCCAACACTCTACGAACAGCCTCGTCGATTCTTGCCATCGAAACTTCTCCTTTTTCTACGGCTTCTTTCAATAATACCGCAAATGAGTAATCGGTTGGAACCATACTCATGTCGATACCTGCGTTAATTGCCATGGCAACGGCTTTGCGTGGGCTGTCTGCCACTTTATGGCGTACGTGCAAACGCTTAATGTCTTCCCAGTCCGTTACGACTAATCCTTTAAAACCTAATTCTTTACGAAGTACATCCGTCAATAAATACTTGCTTGCATGAACAGGTACACCGTTGATTTCGCCAGAGTTAATCATAATGGTTGAAGAACCTGCTTTTACGGCCTCACGGAATTGAGGAAGGTAATATTCACGAAGTTCAATTTCGGGCATCATCGTAGGCGTACGGTCTTTACCCGAGCGAGGGTTTGAGTAACCGATGAAGTGTTTCATACAAGAAGCCACTGCATTCGGATTTCTAAGTCCGCCTTCTTCATAGGCTTTGATTACGGCTGTTCCCATTGTTTTACCGATGTAGGGATCTTCTCCATACGTTTCTACTTGTCTCGACCAAAGGGGATTTCTACCGCAGTCTAACACAGGGGCAAAGTTCCAACGAGTACCCGATGCACGAAGTTCTTTGGCTGTCACTTGGGTTACCTGACGACCAAGCTCCAAGTTACGAGATGCCGCCATCGCAATATTATGCGGGAATAACGTTGATTCTAAGGTATAAGTTTGCCCATGAATAGCATCCAGACCGTAAATAATCGGAATTTTGTTTGGCTCTTTTAGGGCTTCATCCTGCATGGTTTTAATAATCTTGTGCCACTCAGGAATGGTTAACGCACGGTTAACGGTATTTAAAAAAGAACCCACTTTGTATTTATGGATATATTCATCCAATAATTTTGGGTCTAATTCCCCGTCTTTATTTCCCCACGTATCTTTGGCAACCATTGCCAGCGTTACTTGGGTCATTTGACCAATTTTTTCCTCCAAACTCATTTTTTTGAGTAGGGCTTCTACTTTGGCATCATCAGGATTGGCTTTTTGTGCCGAAACCCCTAAGCTGAACAGTGACATAAAGCCACTCAAAATCATACTTTTAGTACTTAATTTCATAGATTGAATGATTGATTGAATTGTATTCTGTAATTATTCTAACAAAAAATAAATTTAGTGCAAATTACT
>JBMLRK010000139.1:0-2069 GCA_049241065.1 Spirosomataceae bacterium | reverse complement strand
TGGCTAGGGTCAATCAAGCGCATATCAATCGACATCTTGTTGGCAAGATTGGTCGCCAGTAACATATAGGCGTTTTCTTGTCCTTCCGTAAGCTGTCCAATGCCTAAGATGTGACCGTTCTTTGTTTTGGCAAATTCAATAATGCGTTGACCAAAGTCCTTTTGTACTTCGTTCATGCTGAGGGCTTTGACTTGATAGCCGTTGCCTTGCATTTGAGGTTTATCCAAGACAAGATTATCATCGTTGCGAATGTCGGCAATTTCGGTGTAGAGAATGGCTAATTCGGGTACGTTGATAAACTCCGAGAAACGAGTTTTCGGCTTGAATTCCCCCGTAATGGCAAATTCAATATCGGTTTTAGGTACGGCAAAGTTCGTCGCCCATTGGTCGAAGGTATCAAAGCCCAATTCTGCCATTTTGTTAGGACGCAGGTACTTAAAGAGCAAATACATTTCCACCAAGGAATTTGAAATGGGTGTGCCTGAAAGGAACGTTGTTCCTTTATCTCCGTCAAACTTGGCTTGCAGGGAACGAATGGCCACCAGCAAGTTAAAGGCACGTTTCGAGCCTTCCTGCTGAGACATTCCTGCCACGTTGCGAATCTTACTCGTATAAGTCAGGTTCTTGAATTGTTGGGATTCATCGACCATGATGTGGTCAATACCCATCTGTTGAAAGTCGAGGGTGTTATCTTTCACACGGTCGAGGAGTTTCTCCAGACGAGCTTCTACCTTTTTCTTTTGCCCTTGAATGCGAGCAATCATTTTCTTTCTATCCTGATAGCCGATGGAAGTATCCGCTTCAATGTCCGAAATGTGGTTTTCGATTTCGGTCAATTCATCCCGAGTGAGCTGCTCTTCGTAATACCGTGATTGCGGAATGGTATTAAAATTATCATGCGTCATAATGACGCAATCCCAATCGTTGAGGGCTATTTTAGAAAACAAAGCCAAGCGGTTTTCCTTCTTAAAATCGTTCTCGTTGGGTGCTAAGATGTTCGCTAAGGGATACGCCTGGCGATAAGCATCCACAATTTGCGGAACGGTCGATTTTAAGGCAATAATCATGGGCTTTTGAGCGATGCCCAATTGCTTCATTTTCATAGTCGCCCCGACCATGATGAAGGTTTTACCACCCCCAACGATGTGATCAACGATACCGCCATTGTTTTGCAAGAGTCGCCAAACCGCATCCTTTTGATGACTGTAAAAGTTAATGCCGTTTAAGCCTTCAAAATTGAGCTGAGAACCATCGTATTTTCTAAGGACGGTCGTATTAAACTTATCGTTATAGAGCCTTCCCAATTCTTCTCGACGAGCTGGACTCTTCCAAATCCATTCGCTAAACTTCTCCCGAACCAAGGCGACTTTTTCGGCAGCAAAGGCGGTTTCTTCCTTGTTGACGACGTATTTATCAGGGTCAGAAGAGATTTTATCCCGAATGACAGGCGACTCCATGCCAAAAGCATATTCCACGATATCGGTATCTTTGACCCGTTTGGTTGAGTAGGTTGCTTTGGTAAGGGTATTGACATTGTCGCCCGTGATTTGGTAGCTATCTAAGCCTTTATCGTAGCGAATGCCCACTTCTTGGTGACTTTTGAGCTGAAAAAGGTGGTTGACAAATTCACGGTAATAAGGCGTAGGAATCCACCTAGCCCCTAAACTTACTTCGATGAGGTTAGCAGGAACGTCTTTAGGAATAACCTTGCTTAACTCGTCTAGGTGAATTTGGTACTGGGTATTTCCTGCTTCGATTTCTGCTTGAATGGTTTGCAATTTCGCCTTCACATTGCCCGAAAGGTATTCATCCCGATGGACGTAGTCTTTTAGGCGAGGGTCATAAAAGAGCAAGCCCGTACTCATTTCAATGACTTGCTGAGCCGATTTATCCAATAAAGTCGCCATATAGGGAATGTCCACCTTGTTACGCTCATAAAGCGACAAGGTAATGGCATCCTGAATATCGGTGGCAGTGGCTACTTTCTTTTCTGGCGTAATGGTCGGTACGTGCAGAATATCTGCTTCTTTTCCCTTGCTATCGACTAAGGAAAGCACGTTGTAATAGTC
>JBMLRK010000138.1:1199-4525 GCA_049241065.1 Spirosomataceae bacterium | reverse complement strand
AAAACCAAGGCATTGCCCCTACTCTTTCTACTTGGTATTTGGAAGAAGTGAAGACCGTCAAAGCATTGAAGTTTTTAGCTCCAGAAATTAAACGAGATGAAGAGGTAAGTCTCCCTACCCTCCTACAACGTCGGGTAGCAGGCAACGGCAAAGCTCCAATGGCAGATGCTAACGAAATCGACCTCTCTGCCAATACGAATTATCAACAAACGGTTAAGTCCTTTGATTTATCCCAACATTACACCATCAACGATGGAAGCGAAGGTTTTCAAGTAGAATTGAAAACGGCTGAAATCCCTGCGACCTACGAGTATTACGTTGCTCCGAAATACGATAAAGATGCGTACCTCACCGCAAAAGTAGTCGATTGGGAAAAATACGATTTGATGGAAGGCAGCATGAAACTCTATTTTGAAGATACCTACCTCGGAGATTCGTATTTGGATGTGTCTAATAAAGATACGTTAACAATTTCCTTAGGAAAAGACAAAGGAGTGTTAGTAACTCGCACTAAATCAAGCGATTTTAGAAAAAAACAAAGTCTAGGTTCAAATAAAACCGATAGCAGAGCTTATGACATTGTGGTCAGAAACATGAAACGCCAAGCCATCAATTTGATTGTAGAAGACCAATTCCCTATTTCAAAAAGTAAAGAAATTGAAATCCTTGACCAAGAAGCACCAGAGGCAGAAGTGAATAAAGAAACAGGCAAACTTTCGTGGAAGTTTAGTTTAGAACCTAACAAAGAAAAGAAAGTACATCATCAATTTAGCGTTAAATCTCCTAAAGCGATGGTGTTGAGTTTGGACTAATTTTAGGTAGGTAGTAGGTATGAGGTCATAGGTATGAGGTTGCTAAAAACAACTACCTACGACCTCATACCTACTAATTCATACCTCCTAACTAATACCTACGACCTCCAATAGCCCTATTCCACCAATTTGCTACTCAAACGAAGTAATTCTACTTCCGAAATTTTGGCATTGCATTCGGCATCAATCAAACGAGTTTCTGCGGCAACGGCATTGCGTTGTACCTCTCTCAATTCATACGAAGTTGCGTTTCCGACTTTATAACGTTCAAAAGCAATTTCAATATTTTGTCTCGCAATTTTATAGTTTTCAGTTTCTAACTTAATCAGTTCCAAGCTATTGTTGTAGGACAAATACGTACGCTCCAAAGCCGTATTCAACTGATTACGTAAATCACTTTCTTGAAAAGCCAGTGTTTCCGTATTCAGCTTGGCGTTTTGGATTCTACGTTTTTGATTATAGCCATCAAAAATCGGAATGGTTGCTCTGATTCCATAGTTAAACGCATAGCTCTGCGAGCTTTTAGTACCTTGTGGAGCACCTGCACCGTTGTTGGCAGTGTTGTAGTTATAGCCCGTAACCAGAGCCACTTGTGGATATTGTCTTGCCTTTTCCGCTTTTACCGCCATGTCTGCCAACTGACGATTCATGGCTGCTAAGGCAAGCGAAGGATTTAGCTTCACCATAGCATCCCGAAGCATGGTTAAGGATAAGTTTTTATCCAACATAAAGGTATCATTCGTCGAAAACTCGGTCGATAAATCTCTTACCAAAAGTGAATTTAAGGCATATTTTGCTGATTCAAGGGCTTGTTCTTGAGCTAACAGAGCGGCTTTATCTTCGTTGTAATCTACTTGTGCCGAAAGGAAATCTACCTTTGAACCTTGTCCCACTTCGTAGCGGTCTTTTGCCAATTTCAAACGGTCATTAGAAATTTCCAAACCATGTTTTAAGTTCGTTACCCTTCTCGACTGACGAATAATGTCATAATAAGTCGAAGCTACTTGAGCCACCGTGTTTTCAACTTGGCTTTCTGTTTGGGTATAAGTCGCTTTTTGAATGGTACTCAAGCGTTCTCTGGCAATAAACATTCCCATACCATCATATAGTGTCCAAACAGCATTCACGCCAACACCTCCCGTATTGTTAGGGACTCCAGAGCGTTCGATAGGAGCAAGATTGGGGTCAAACAAACCCAATGTTACACTCGAAATCGTGTAGTTTTTACTGATAGCCCCCGTTACTACAGGCAACATTCCAGCATTACCACGAGTATTATCATTCTCTGCAATTTTCTGTTGGACTTTAGAAACCTTAATATTGTAGGCTCGCTCCATGGCGATACGTACAGCCTCATCAAGCGACAATGTTGTTTTTTGAGCAATACCCGAAAACGAAAGAATAAAGACAATCCATAAAAACAACAAAGTCGAGAAGCGTTGATAGATTGGGATTATTAAAGAATATATCATATTTTTAAAAGATTGGAGACCTGCTAATTCAAAAAGTTTGCTGTTTGTGACCAAATTTAGTTCATTACAGTCAAAATCTTACATTTAAGGCGTTTTTTAGCAGACAGTTAACACATAGACCATGTTAATACGGAAGGAAGTTTATAAAGTTTTAATGGTAACAAGAGGAGTCAAATCAGGTATAGGTTGGTACTTCAATATCTTACTCGTAAGTACAATTATTCTCAATACCGTTGCCATTATTTTGCATACTGTAAAAAGTATGCGACATGAATTCGATGCGTTTTTTATCGACTTCGAATATTTCTCTGTCGTATTTTTTACCATTGAATACCTACTCCGACTATGGGTTTGCGTGGAACAAGAAGAATATAGCCATCCTATCAAAGGTCGTATTCGTTATGTTTTCTCAGCAGGTGCAATTGTTGACTTATTAGCTATTTTACCGTTCTACGTAACCCATTTTGCTTCTGACACAGGACTCATTCGTCTGCTTCGTTTGTTCCGAGTGTTCAGATTATTCAAACTTTCCCGTTATGTTCATGCCCTACGAGTAATTGAAAATGTCATTAAAGAAAAACGAGAAGAACTCTTACTCAGTTTGGTGTTTATGTTCTTTGTCTTGTTGATAAGTTCTTCCATTATGTTTTACATAGAAAATTCAGCACAGCCTCATTCCTTCTCAAGCATTCCCGCAACCTTATGGTGGGGAATCAATACCATTACTTCCGTAGGTTACGGAGATATGTATCCAATAACGCCATTAGGGAAGTTTTTTGGAGGAGTCATTGCCGTTGGAGGAATTGCCCTTTTTGCTTTACCAACAGGTATTTTGGCATCGGGGTTTGCAGAGCAACTCAGTAATAGCAAGCAAAAAAAAGAGCAACACCAACATCGGTATTGCCCTCATTGTGGTAAAGAATTACCGCATTAGCATTTAGTGTTCATCATCATTTAGAGTTTTCCTAACTTTCGGTAAGCATCCGAATTAGTCGGGTCTAACGATGAGAGTAAGTTGGCTATTTTCTTGCGTTCGTCGGCA
>JBMLRK010000138.1:0-1189 GCA_049241065.1 Spirosomataceae bacterium | reverse complement strand
GTCGGCAGGGGCTTCAGAGAATATATTCACTAATTCTTGCGATTTCCCTTCAAAAAATAAACGTACCATAGCTTGTCCAGGACGAGCAGCATTTACTTGTTTTATTACGTTTAAGTACTCGGTAATCAAGCGACGACCTTCAATAGGATTATTGGCAAAATTGTCCATTGCCAAACGATGGTAAGTATAAAAACCATCTCTTAAAGCCTGTAACTGCTGATTCATTAGATTTTCAGAAAGCCAATAGCGGTTACGAATATCCGAACTTGCATTCCAAGCCGATGCCGCTGTTTGGGCATTATTCACCACGTTTAAGGCTTTTTGTACGTAGGGAGTTCCTCCCATTTTGCTGAAAGAGTCATAGTCAAACGCCAAAGCGATATACGCATAAAATGCCAACATTTGCGTTAAATTATCACTAAAGCTATTGTCATTATAGTTCAGTGGCGTTCCTGTAACGTATTTAAAATTAAAGCTTTTGTCCACATAATTAAGCAATACGGTTTCATAAGCCGTTCCATACACAGGACGACTTACTTGCAAACGAGCATTGGCCTCATAATCTCCCGACGACGAAGCCTTTGTAAAAATGATTGCCAACGAACATTTAATTCGTTCTTCGGGCTGAAACTCATCGTTTGTCCAACGGCGGTTATTCAAAAAATCCTGAATAACTCGTTGAATTTCAGGATAAATTTGGGTAGATCCCCGTTGTTCATTCACCTGAATCTGGTCGGTACTCAGGGTAACCGTACAGTTTAATTCTTGAGCCGAAACCACACGACTCATTAGGAAAAGTGTAGCAAAAAATAAAAAGGTTTTCTTCATCGATTGTTTTCTTTATGAATCGAAATTCACCAATAATTACAGCACGCTATTGTTAAATGCAAGACTATCTTCAATCACCGCAATAATATCATTTGCGACCTCCTGTTTTGATTTTAACTCAAAATTCAATTGCATCCCGTCTTTTTTCAGAATACTAACTTTGTTGGTATCATGCCCAAAGCCAGCTCCAGCATCTCTCAAGGAATTCAGTACGATTAGATCTAAGTTCTTCGACTGGATTTTCCCCATAGCATTTGCCACTTCGTTGTCCGTTTCAAGAGCAAAACCCACTAATAATTGCTGAGTTTTTTTCTGTTGTCCGAATGTCTTAGCAATATCAATTGTTTTGGTCAACTCTATC
>JBMLRK010000137.1:0-2726 GCA_049241065.1 Spirosomataceae bacterium | reverse complement strand
TTGATTTTACCGATAAATGAGAATATTGAAGCTTTATTAATAGGTATTCTTCTCTTGGTTATTCTCAATTAAAACAATAAAGGTCATTGAAGACCTCCCTACAGAGCATATCCAATGACCTCTTCTATTATATAGTATATTCGTTCGCTACTTTAAAAAACCTTCTTCGTCTTCCTTTGCTTCAGGTGTAGGTGCTTGAGGGACATCAACTGTCTGGGTAGTCGGTCGTCCTGAATAACATCCTAAATCTGCTGCATTCTCAGGTTTTTTAAATGGTTCTTTCTTATAACCTATTAACTCCAATGTTTTATCAGCATATACCTTATCCATAAAGTTTGCAAAAGCAGGCATTGCCATTTTAGCACCTTGCCCCAATGCAATTGTTCTAAAGTGAATACTACGATCGTCACCACCAACCCAAACACCAGTTACTAAATTTTGAGTCAATCCCATAAACCAGCCATCTGAGTAGTTTGAAGTAGTACCCGTTTTGGCTCCCATTTCATTATCCTTAGCACAATTCCAATTTCGATCTAAGCCTTCTGCTGTTCCACCTGGTTCAAGAATTGCTCCACGTAACAACTGCGTCATCTTATATGCAGTACCTGCTGTAGTGACTTGTTTTGTAGTTGTTCCAAAACGTTTAAGTTCATTGCCATGTTTGTCAACAATCTTAATAATCATGATTGGGTCTATTCGATAGCCCTCATTTGCAAATGTACAATAAGCGGCCACCTGTTCGAATACAGAGACCTCACTAGCACCTAAACATAGTGCTGGAGTTTCTTGTAATTCACTTGTAATTCCCATTCGATGTGCAAACTCCGCAATCTTCTCTGGCCCTAACCTTTTCATAAAGTATGCCGATACCGTATTTATGGATAAACCTAAAGCCCTTCTCAAGGGCATACTTGCATACGAGTAACGGCCATTGGAGTTGTGAGGAGTCCATGTCCCTTGAATACCGTCATTTGCTCCAAAGGTTATAGGTTGATCCGTCACATTATCACAAGGAGTAACGACATCGCTTTCAATAGCGGCGGCATATACAAAAGGTTTAAACGTAGAACCTGGTTGACGTTTACTTTGACGAACGTGGTCAAATTTAAAATATTTAAAATTGATTCCTCCTACCCATGCTTTTACATGACCATCATTCGGATTCATTGCGGTAAAACCACAATTAAGAATTCGTTTATAGTAATTCATAGAATCCATTGGAGACATTGTAACGTCTTTTTCTCCCTCCCATGAAAACACCGTCATAGGAACAGGCTTTCTCAGCACTTCCCATACTTTGGTTTCATCACCTCCAAATTCATTCATCAGTTGTTTATACCGAGGCGTTCTTTTCATGGCATCCTTCAAGAACCCCTTTATTTCGTGCATATTTTCATCGACCCAAGGATTTTTTCCCTTCCAATGCTCATAAAATTTTGCTTGAATAGCTCGCATGTGGTCATAGAGTGCATCTTGAGCATAACGCTGCATACGAGAGTCGATGGTTGTATAGATTTTCAACCCACTTGTATATAAGTTAAGTTGGTCATTTTCGCCACGAGTACTGTTTAAATCTTTCAATATTGCTTGCAGTTGCTTCTTGATGGCTTCTCTAAAATAAGGAGCATCACCTGTGTTATGATTTTCTAGGGTGTAGTTAAGTCCTAAAGGTTTATCCATTAAGGCTAATGCCTCGCTTTGAGGTAAGAAACCATAGCGATACATTTGTCCTAACACAACATTACGACGAATTAAGCACTTCTCTGGACGACGACGAGGGTCATACAAATCTGGATTTTGCAACATTCCTATTAACATTGCAGCTTCAGAAACGGATAGATTATTAACATCTTTAGCAAAATACGTTTTGCACGCTACTCGAATTCCATAGGCATTATTTCCAAACTCTACCTCATTCAAGTACATCTTTAAGATTTCTTGTTTGGTATAACGTCCTTCGAGACGAATTGCAAGAATCCATTCTTTCGTTTTTGCGACAATGGTGCTGACCTTCGGTATTTTCATCAAAAAACCTTTATATTGATTTTCATCATCTCCTTCTTCTAAGTGACGAGTATCAAATAAGTTTTTAGCCAATTGTTGTGTAATGGTACTTCCTCCCCCTGCACCACCAAAACTTGTAATAACTCTGAAAGTACTGCGTAAGTCGATACCCGAATGCTTAGAGAATCGAACATCTTCAGTGGCCAACAAGGCGTTGATAATATTTGGAGATAACTCCTCAAATTCTACAGGAGAACGATTTTCTCTAAAGTACTTACCGAGTTCGACCCCATCTTCAGAATAAAGCACAGATGCTAATTGGCTTTGAGGATTTTCTAATTCCTTCAAGCTAGGCATTCCACCGAACAACCAGAGTAAGTTATAATTTACCGCAATAAGATAAAATATGAAGCATAGAAGACCTCTTAAAGACCAAGTCCAAATTCGATTGATGATTTTTTTATATTTACCTTCAAGAAATTGTATCATGAGTAAGCGTTTGTGATATGATTATTAGGCCAAATGAATGGCACAGATTTAGGCATTATTTATTGAGTATCCCGACATATTTAACCACATAGAGACATGGGAAACATAGTTATGTGAAAATTGGTAATCAATTACTTCTATTGACGAAGTTGTTTAAACTTTCTAAAAAATATAATTCTTTGATTAATTCTTAGCCTTACTTTTTAACTAGGCGTTCCCGTCTGAAACAAAAA
>JBMLRK010000136.1:0-2840 GCA_049241065.1 Spirosomataceae bacterium | reverse complement strand
ATATTCGTATTGTGGGAAAAGGAAACGCAAGCAATGATACCGTTTATATTCAAACACAAAAAGAACGCTGGCGTAATTCGGCAAAAACGACCCTTTCGCAAGTGTTAATTGATTTGAAACGTATCCAGCACCCAGAAGTAAGCCCTGTTCCCATTTATCTCTTGGATGACAAAGAAGTGCCTTTTGATACCATCAGTTCATTTAAAAGTAAAGAGATAGAAATGGTAGAATCCTTAGAGGGTTGCGATGCCATTGCCAAATTTGGAAAACGAGGACTCAATGGCGTGGTTAGTTACCGTCGTAAATGAGTTGTATATCACCTATTATCGTTTAGTATGCCTCATAATATAGCCTTCGCCACTCGGTGAGGGCTTTTTTGTTTCCCTCAAAGCTGATTTTTATCAGGCTACCCCCTAAGAATACTGAGGTTTATCAGTGACCTTTCTCATAGTCGAAGCAAACATTCTACCCCAATTTTGAATCGGAAATACAACCCGTAAAATCACATCCGATGGAAATAATTTTCGTAATGATTGGCGTCAGTTTAGTGATGGCCTTGGGCTTCTTAGGAGCATTTTTATGGTCGATGCACAATGGTCAAAATGACGATTTGCATACACCAGCAATGAGGATTTTATTCGAAGAAAAAGAACCCTAAATACAACGATGGAGATGATTTTGTAATTGCTAGATAGTTAGGTTTTAAATTCAAAATTCATCACTCAAAATTCATAACTAATATCTGTAACCAATTAATTTTAATATATGTCAACTACCAGTACACACATCGAACACTTTGAGTACGACAACCGAATTGTACGGAACTTTGCAGTGGCAACGATTATCTGGGGAATTGTAGGAATGTTAGTCGGGGTGATTGTTGCCTCACAACTTTTCAAACCCGAATTAAACGTTACCCAGTACGGTACATTTGGTCGTCTTAGACCTTTGCATACCAATGCAGTTATTTTTGCATTTGTCGGCAATGCCATTTTTATGGGAGTCTATTACTCACTTCAACGCCTTTGTAAGGCTCGTATGTTTAGCGATTTGCTTTCCAAAATCCATTTTTGGGGCTGGCAATTAATCATTGTGGCAGCGGCAATTACCTTACCTCTTGGTTTAACCACATCAAAAGAGTACGCAGAATTAGAATGGCCAATTGATATTGCCATTACACTTATCTGGGTTGTCTTTGGGATTAACATGTTTGGTACAATTATCAAACGTCGTGAACGTCACTTGTATGTAGCCATCTGGTTTTACATCGCCACTTTTGTTACTGTTGCTGTTTTACACATCGTAAACTCAATGGAATTGCCTGTTTCAATATTCAAAAGTTACAGTGTGTATGCAGGGGTACAAGATGCCTTAGTACAATGGTGGTATGGACACAATGCGGTGGCATTCTTCTTAACAACGCCATTCTTAGGGTTGATGTACTACTTCTTACCAAAAATGGCTAATCGTCCTGTTTATTCATACAAATTATCAATTCTTCACTTCTGGGCATTGATTTTTATCTATATCTGGGCTGGTCCTCACCACTTATTATACACAAGTTTACCAGACTGGGCTCAGTCGTTAGGGGTTGTTTTCTCAATTATGCTAATTGCTCCATCATGGGGTGGTATGATTAACGGGTTATTGACACTTCGTGGTGCTTGGGATAAAGTTCGTGAAGATACCATCTTGAAATTCATGGTAGTTGCGGTGACTGGTTATGGTATGGCAACGTTCGAAGGGCCATTACTTTCGTTGAAAAACGTCAATGCAATTGCCCACTTTACCGACTGGATTGTTGCTCACGTACACGTAGGAGCGTTGGCTTGGAATGGTTTTATGTCTTTTGCAGTGTTGTACTGGTTAATTCCACGTATCTACAAAACGACAATTTTCTCTCCTCGTTTGATTAACGTTCACTTCTGGATTGGTACGTTGGGTATCTTATTCTATGCCGTACCGATGTATATCTCTGGTTTTACACAAGGGATGATGTGGAAAGAATTTACGCCAGAAGGAACTTTGAAATACGGTAACTTCTTGGAAACAACGTTACAGGTGTTACCAATGCACGCCATGAGAGCTTTCGGTGGTTTATTGTACTTAACAGGGGCCATCATCATGGCTTATAACTTGTTCAAAACAATGGCACAAGGTAGCTTACAAGCAAATGAGTCGGCAGAAGCACCAGCATTAACAGCAGATTACGTACCAACAGGTAGCGATACTTACTGGCACAGATGGTTTGAAAGAAAACCTATTCCATTGTTAATCGGTTCGTTGGTGATGATTTTGGTAGGTTCGTTAATTGAGTTAGTACCAACATTCATGGTGAAATCAAATGTTCCGACGATTGCATCGGTTCAACCTTATACACCACTAGAATTAGAAGGACGTGATTTATACATCCGTGAAGGTTGTGTAGGTTGTCACTCACAAATGGTGCGTCCGTTCAGAAGTGAAACCGAACGTTATGGCGAAAACTCAAAAGCAGGCGAATTTGTCTATGATCACCCGTTCCTTTGGGGGTCAAAACGTACAGGGCCAGATTTGCATCGTGAAGGGGCGAAGTACCCAGATTCATGGCACTACCACCACATGAGAGAACCTGCTTCAATGTCGCCAGGTTCTATTATGCCAAACTACGCTTGGTTACTAGAACAAAAACTAGACAAGTCGAAAACGGTAGATAAGTTGAAAGCAATGAAAAGCTTAGGTGTGCCGTATGATGACTATGCTATCATGAAAGCAACTCAAGACTTAGACGAACAAGCAGCTTCAATCTCGGCAAACTTAGCCAAAGAAGGTGTTAAAGTTAGTCCAGACAAAGAAATCGT
>JBMLRK010000135.1:0-7586 GCA_049241065.1 Spirosomataceae bacterium | reverse complement strand
TAACCACACAAGAATAAAGTATATTAGTATAAATAAGCTAAATGGAAAACGAGGACATCACAAAAAACTTAGACGCAAACGATCAAAATCCACCTATTGAATCGCTCCAAGAGCAAGTTGCGGTGGCTGGCTTGTATGAGAATTGGTTTTTAGAATATGCTTCTTATGTAATTTTAGAGCGTGCTGTACCCGCTGTTGAAGATGGATTAAAGCCTGTTCAACGTCGTATTTTACACGCTCTAAATGAAATGGACGATGGCCGTTTTAATAAAGTTGCCAACGTAATTGGGCAAACCATGCAGTATCACCCACACGGGGATGCGTCGATTAACGATGCCATGGTAAACATCGGTCAAAAAGATTTATTACTCGATTGTCAGGGAAACTGGGGCGATATTCGCACGGGTGACGGGGCGGCGGCTGCTCGTTATATCGAAGTCCGCCTATCTAAATTTGCTCATGATGTAGTATTTAACCCACAAACTACCGAATGGCAACTTTCTTATGATGGTCGTAAAAAAGAACCCGTAACACTTCCTGTAAAATTCCCCTTGCTGCTAACACTTGGGGTAGAAGGGATTGCCGTTGGGCTTTCGACCAAAATCATGCCTCACAATTTCTGTGAGCTAATTGAAGCGTCGATTGATATTCTGAAAGGAAAAGCGATTCAAATATTTCCAGACTTTTTAACAGGTGGCTACATTGACGTAAGTAATTACAACGACGGACACCGAGGGGGTAAAATCAGGGTTCGTGCCAAAATTGAAGAACTTGATAAGAAAACCTTAGTTATCAAAGAAATCCCTTTTGCCACTACGACCACCAGCCTAATTGAGTCCATCATCAAGGCAAATGATGCTGGTAAAATCAAAATCAAAAAGGTAATTGATAACACCGCAAAAGAGGTAGAAATTCAAGTGCAGTTAGCGCCTGGTACTTCGCCAGATGTAACGATTGACGCTCTTTATGCTTTTACCGATTGTGAGATTCCTATTTCACCGAATGCCTGCGTCATTATTCAAGACAAACCGCATTTTGTGGGCGTTTCGGATATCTTAAAAGTATGTACCCAACAAACGGTTAAATTACTCGAACAAGAACTCCAAATTCGTAAAGACGAATTAATGGAAAAAGTCTTGTTTAGCTCATTAGAGAAGATTTTTATCGAAAATAAAATCTATCGTAAAATTGAAGAATGTGAAACCTTCGAGGCTGTCATAGCTACGGTAGATAAAGGCTTACAGAAATATAAATCGCAATTTTATCGTGAAATTGTAGAAGATGATATTTTGCGTTTGCTAGAAATTCGTATCAAACGTATTTCTAAATATGACTCCTTCAAAGCGGACGAACTGATGAGACGCTTACAGGAAGAACTCATTGAAGTAGAGGACAACCTAGCAAATATCATTCGTTATTCGATTGATTATTACAAAACGCTTCTGAAAAAGTACGGTAAAGGAAGAGAACGAAAAACAGAAATTCGTAATTTCAATACCATCTCAGCAGCCGTTGTAGCCGCAGCCAACCAAAAACTATATATTGACCGTGAAGGTGGGTTTATCGGCTATGGTCTGAAAAAAGACGAATACGTAATGGATTGCTCAGATATTGACGACATTATTGTATTCAAAAAAGATGGTCGCTGTGTAGTCACTAAAATACAGGATAAGGTTTTCGTAGGAAAAGACATAATTTACTGCTCGGTATTCAAAAAGAACGACGACCGTAAGGTATATAACCTTGCCTACTTCGATGCCAAATCGGGTATTTCGTATGTAAAACGCTTTAAGATTACGGCTGTCACTCGTGACCGTGAGTACGATTTAACACTTGGAAATCCGAAATCTAAGATTCTCTATTTCTCGGCAAACGACAACGGAGAAGCCGAAGTTATTCAAATTAATTTGACCTCTACCTGTACAGCGAGAGTAAAACAATTTGAATACGATTTCAAGACATTAGCCATCAAAGGACGTGACTCAATGGGTAATTTGTTGACCAAATTCCCTATTAGAAAAATCATTATGAAATCGGCAGGGGTATCTACCCTAGGAGGGCTAAATATTTGGTATGACCCAACTGTTGGTCGCTTGAACAGAGATGAACACGGTCAGTTATTAGGTAATTTTGAGGCAAAAGACACCATTCTTGTAGTTTATAACGACGGACAATACGAATTAACAAACTTTGAATTGACCAACCGTTACGAACCAAAAGACATTAGTGTTTTGTGTAAATTTAATCCGAATACCGTAATCACAGCAGTATATTACGACAGTAGTTCGAAATTACATTATGTGAAACGTTTCAAAATTGAAACGACGACCGTTGATAAGAAATTCTTATTTATTGCCGATGAAAAGGGTTCTAAATTACTCTATGCAGCCGTAGATGATTCGCCAAGAATTGAACTTTCATTCAAAAAAGATGAACGTGGTGCTAAACTAGAAACCGAAGAATTGTTCTTGGATGAATTAGCAGAAGTAAGAGGCTGGAAAGCTCAAGGAGCGAAATTATCAACGCATAAAGTACAAGGAATTAAAGTCTTAGAACCTAGAATTATTGCTAAAGTAGCCGAAGAAGAAGTAATCACAGAACAAGTAGAAGAAGTTACTTCATCCGAAACTGAAGAGTCAGGAACAACCCAACTAGGATTATTTTAAAAAAGCATAAAGCGATTGTCTGATATAAGGTCAGACAATCGCTCAAAAAATCGCCATTACTCTGAAAAAAGCACTTCGTATATCAACCCGTAGATCGTTAATTTTAACTATATCCATAGTAAAACGATTAATCAAGGGGCTTATAGCCTTAGGGTTTTCGACGATTGTGCTTATTTTACTCTGCAATATTTGGATTGTCTTATCGACAGAAAATCGAAACTATTACAGCCTTGAAGAACTTCCTCCAAACGATGTAGCCCTTGTACTTGGCACTAGTAAATCGGTGGCACGAGGTAAAGAAAACCTGTTTTTCAAATACCGAATGGAAGCAGCTGCTTTGCTTTATAAAGAAGGGAAAGTAAAGTTTTTAATCTTGAGCGGAAACCATGACTCGGTATTTTATAATGAACCAGCCGACATGAAAGAAGCCTTGATGCGTTTGGGCGTACCAGAAAGTGTGATGATGATGGACTACGCAGGTTACAGAACTTACGACTCCATAAAACGGTGCAAGGCTGTTTTTAATCAGGAAAAATTTACCATTATTTCTCAACCTACGCATAATGCTCGTGCCTTATTTTTGGCACAACACCTTCATTTAGATGCCATTGCTTTTGCGGCAAAAGATGTGCAAACAGGTTATAAAACCTATTTCAGAGAGTACCTCGCTCGCCCCAAAGCCATTTTAGATGTCTATCTTTTTGAACGCTCAAAATACAAAGACTAAAATAATAATTTTAAATTATGAATTTTAAATTTTGGATTTAATAATCTAGCTATCAGTCTTTTATAAGAATGATAAATTAATGAAATTTAGCTTTAAAAGCGTTTAGGGGTTCTATGGCACTTTGTACAAATTGCTGAATGTAGGCATTTTCTTTTTCGTGGAAAATTTCATCTGGTGTAGCAATTTTCAGCAAATCGCCTTTGTGCATTACCGCTACTTTATCGGCCACCAATAAAGCCTCAATCATATCGTGCGTTACAAATACACAAGCAATATCTTCTTTTTGAATAATGGTAATCAACTGATTACGCAAATGCTGACGATTGATAGAATCTAAATTACTAAAAGGTTCATCCAACAATAAAACCAGCGGTTCATCTGCAATAGACCTAGCAATGGCAGTACGTTGTTTTTCTCCACCCGAAGCCTCTCGTGGTTTTTTATCTTTAATTTGGGTTATCCCGCAAAGTTCTAATAAATAAGCCACTCGCTTCTGGCGATACTCAGCGTTGTATTCCGTAAGAGCAAGGTCAATATTTTCCCAAATTTTAAAATCAGGTTTTAAGCGGTAATCTTGAGGAACGAGCTTAATATCAGGCAATTCACGAATTAAGCGATTGAAATATAAATCTATGAGTTCATTGTTCAAAATAAGACTTCCAGCATCTGGGCGAATATTTCCCGAAATCATATTCAAAAGGGTCGTTTTTCCAGAACCACTCTCTCCTACGATCGCTAAAATTTCGCCTTTATTAACGGTGAAAGAAACTGCGTTCACTACTCGTTCATTCTCGTAGTATTTGGATAACTCCTGTATTTGTAGCAAAATTGAAATGAATTAAACCTAGTAAAAATCAAAGACAAAGGGCTAGGCTGAATCTGAATTGGAGTGTAAAAATTCCCCCATCACATCAACGATTTATGCCGCCACACGTTGCAAAATTACTTTGCATGGAATACTTGACGTAACAGTAACCGTATGTTTTTTATGAAGTGGTATTCCAAAATAATCTCCTGCCCCTAAAGGGTAAACCACATTTTCGACCTCAATGTTACAAGATCCCTCTAAAATAAAAAATTTCTCAAATTCGTCGTCATGTATTTCCTGAGGAGCAAAACTTTTTATCCAGACTAAAGCTGTCATCGCTTGAGGAGTATGAGCAATAATACGTGCATGAAAATCTTCTAAGACCTCTGGCAAAACAAAATCTTCTCGGTCAATAAATTCAACAAAATCACCCGCTTGCGTTGAAGCAGATAAAATTGGAGGATTCACTGGTGATTCACCACCTTCTAAACGCTCTATGTAATTGAAAGTAGCCATTAAAAAAGGCTTAATGGTTACGTCGGGTTCAACAGCACCTGCCATCGCATAAGCCTCTAAACTCTGGGCAATAGCGGCTAACTCTGCTCTAATTTCAGGATACTCCGCCGCCAAAGACTCTACAGCAAGCGTTTCTTCTGGTGAAGTTTCCTCCAACACATACAATTCTAAAATACCAGAATTAATGTAATCTTGAATGTCTGTTGCCATGCCTTCTACTAGATAAATATTTATGTTTGGGTATTAAAACAAAGTTATCGTAGTTCGAAACAAAATGCAACTCAAAGTTTCAATTTAAAGTATAAATCCTCAATTATATTCATGAAACAAAGGATAATTAAAGTTGATTTATTGATTAACTTAGCTTTAAAATAAAGAATTATATAGAACACACTAGAACTCTTTGAATATTATTAAGTATATTTGCCTTTAAAAATAAGACAAAAACAAGATATAACGCTATAACTATGTTACTTTTAGGTTTAGACTTAGGCACATCGTCCATCAAAGCATCTGTAGTCGATGGAGCTACAGGAAAACTGGTTGCTTCGGCACAATATCCAGAAACGGAAAACACGATTGACTCTCCAGAAGCAGGTTGGGCAGAACAAGACCCCGAAATGTGGTGGAATTGTGTGCAACAAGCTATCTTACGCTGTAATAACTCAGGCAACTATAATCCAAAAGATATTAGAGCGATTGGTATTGCTTATCAAATGCACGGGTTAGTAATGGTTGACCGTAACTTATCCGTTTTACGTCCTTCTATTATTTGGTGCGATAGCCGTGCGGTGACTATCGGTAACAAAGCATTTGATGCCATCGGACAATCAAAATGTCTTACTCATTTACTCAATTCTCCAGGGAATTTTACTGCTTCAAAATTAGCGTGGGTAAAAGAAAACGAGCCAAAAGTATATGGTTCAGTTTATAAAATCATGCTTCCTGGTGATTTTATCGGAATGAAATTAACGGGGTCTATTACCACTTCTAACTCTGCTTTATCAGAAGGTATTTTCTGGGATTTCCAAACCAATGATGTATCAGAAGATATTTTAAAATACTATGGTTTCCCGAAAACAATTTTACCAGAAATCAAACCAGTATTCTCAAGTCACGGCGAACTAAGTAGCTCAATGGCAGACTTATTGGGCTTAAAAGCGGGTATTCCATTAACCTACAAAGCAGGCGACCAACCAAACAATGCTTTGTCATTGAACGTGTTAGACCCAGGTGAAGTAGCTGCTACCGCAGGAACATCTGGCGTTATTTATTCAGTTTCAGACCAAGTGAGTTTCGACCCACAATCTCGTGTGAATACCTTTGCTCACGTAAACCACCAATTGAATAACCAAAACCGTTTGGGTACGCTTCTTTGTATCAACGGAACGGGTATCTTAAACCGTTGGGTTCGTGATAACGTAGCCGCAGGCATGAGCTATTCAGCTATGAACCAACACGCAGCAAGCGTAACCGCTGGTGCAGAGGGACTTAGTATTTTACCTTTTGGCAACGGAGCTGAACGAGTATTAGGAAACCAAACCATTGGCTCTATTTTCTCAGGAATTAATTTCAATGTCCATACTTCCGCACACATCATCCGTGCAGCCCAAGAAGGTATTGCTTTTTCGTTGAAATACGGGATGGATATTATGGCAGAGAATGGTACAAAACCAGCGGTAATTCGTGCAGGAAAAGCCAATATGTTCTTGAGTGATGTCTTCTCACAAGCCTTAGTAAACGTAACAGATGTAGCCGTAGAATTGTACGATACCGATGGTTCAAAAGGTGCAGCTTTAGGAGCAGGCATTGGCGTAAATTATTTCAGTACGCCCAAAGAAGCCTTCAGTAACATGGAAAAAATCGGCATCATCGAGCCAGAGCAAGCATTATCAGCACAATACCAAGAAGTATATGCAGGTTGGGCTGCGGTATTGGGTGAGGCATTGAAATAGAGAATTAATCGGGTCAACGGATTTTAATCCGTTCGCTTTCTTCTGGGTCAATGGATTTTAGTCCGTTGGAATCAGTACAAATAAACGGATTAAAATCCGTTGACCCAGAATTAACAAGCAGGCATACACTACGCTACACAATTTCATAAATCAAAAAAAGCGAACGAAAAAATCCGTTCGCTTTTTTTGGGTCAACGGATTTCAATCCGCTGGAATCCAGATTGAAATCCGTTGACTCAGAATTAAACAAGTCTAACTTAATAAAATTTGCATCTGCACATAAATTCACTAGATTTGCTTTATGGAAATGTACAATGACAACGGCAGATTTATATCAATCCTTTCGGATTATGGCTTCAAGGCTACTTTTGGCAATGAAGCAGATACTACATTTATTAAAAAGGCACTACAAGCCTTAATTGACTCACCTATACCTATAAAGACGGTCAAGTTCGTTAAGAATGATATTTCAGCAATTACAATTGATAGCCGAAGTGGTATTTATGATATTGCCTGTATTGACGAGAAAGACAATCACTTTATTGTTGAAATGCAGTTAAGTGAGTACCCAGAGTTTATCCAGCGTATGAAATTTTATGCTTTGCATCGCTTTAATACTTTAGTAAAGAAAGGTGCGTATAAATTCGATAATTTACCCAAGATATATTGTATTGGTATTTTAGCCAAAAGCATATTCTCACAAATAACTGACTATCACAACATTGCCATACTTCGCAACACTAAAAATGAAATTATTGATGACCAAATGACGTTCATAACAGTAGAGCTTGATAAATTTCATAAACAAGCAAATGATGTAGATACCAATTTGGATAAACTGATTTATACGATGCAAAATTTACATACAGTCACAGAACTATCGCAATTTCCAACTTTTTGGAATGAAGAATGGC
>JBMLRK010000134.1:10345-12350 GCA_049241065.1 Spirosomataceae bacterium | reverse complement strand
CGTACCGAAAAGCGTTGGAAGAATGGAATAATCTTGATGTTCCGCTGTTCCGCCGCATTGACTAATTGTGCAATGGCTACCTCAATTTCATGTTCGCTTATTTCCTCTTGAGCATTGCGCAAGGACAATACAATTTGTTGTGCTAAAGCAATGGTTTCTTTTTTTTCAGGATGTTGTACGAGCCAATTGTCCCAAAAAAGCGTTGCTGTTGCTTCTTTTTTGAGTACCCATTTCCTAAAGCTGCTATCTAATGCAAAGTCATTTGCTGTATATTGTGTGTAATCTAACATAGAATAATTAGTATTATTTTGCCCTATAATCAGAAATAGCCGAGAAGTGTTAGTAGATACTCACTTAAATCAATATTTTTTTTTGAATTAATACTATTTTAAAATAGCTTTAATATTAGGCCCTGATTATCAGCGGAATGTGAAGAGAAGATTTTTTGAGAAAGATTTTTATGTTTTTATACAGGCGACTAAAGTCACCTGCTAGAGGGAAGACCGATACATAAAATAGAAAAGTTGAAAGGCTAAAAACCAATTGTGTTTTAGGTTTTGAATGGCTCGTTGGAGTAGATTGGACACCGATTGGCGGTTCATATCCATGATTTCCGCAATTTCTTCGATGCTTAATCCTTCGTAAAATTTCAAGAAAATTACTTCCTGTTGTCTTTTGGGCAAAGACGACAAAATACTCTTTATTTTAAGCTCATTTTCATAGAATAACTCCAACTCAATGATGTCAGATTCTGCCGTAACTCCTTCCGAAACAGGTAATTCTGTGTCGAATTCGTCGGTAAAAGCTTTCTTTTCTTGCTGTAATTTTTTGAACAGGTTATTGCGTAAAGACTTTAATAAATAAATGGTGACAAAAGGCGATGTTTGGAGATTTTCACGGTGATCCCAGAGGTATAAAAAAAGGTCTTGGATGCAATCCTTAATGAGTTCTTTGTCTTTGGTAAACTTGGTCGCATAGTTGAATAACACCCGATAATGGTTGGTAGCTAGTTTGCCAAGTGCTTGGCTATCACCCTCTTTAAACTCTTTCCATAGCGTTGCATTATGTGTATTGACATCCATTGTACGGGCGTAATGCGATTGGTTACGAATGAGACATTACGAATTTTTATGTGATTACAAAGCTAAAACACAAAATCGTTGATAGGTGTTTCAACTTTATAAGGCTGTTTTGTTGATGGTATAGCGTGCGACATAACTTAGTATAATTTCAATCCGTAAAAAACCTATAAGGTTTCATTCCAAGAAGTTATGTCGTAGGCTATAACAACGTTTTGAAGTAATTGCCCAAAGATACTTAATAAATTAAGAAAGCGGAAAGGTCATATTTAAAATAGCCTGACAGAACAGTTTAGACTGTGATAGGAGTTGAACGTTTATGAGTTGGGACTTTAAGTCTATTGCTGGACGAGATTTGTAATCTCCTCCCAACTGGTTCATAGATTTGCAATCCATACATAAATCTCTTGAAATTTTTTCTCAATTAATTTGAGATTGAGCGATGTTGTACGCAACTTTGTAAAAAAACCAATTCGAAGGTTGTGTTTCAAGACCACAGAAGACTAAAAAGACTTTTTATATGAACATTCAAGAACTCGACGATGATTTATTAGCTTTATTTGAAAAGCGTGTTGAATTGAGCCAAATGGGCTATGACCATGCCGATTACGATGATGTAGAAGAGGCATTACATGATTTAGAAGATGATTTCAATGATAAATATGGCGACTTTTTAGAGGGTATTTTGAAAGAAATTCACGATGAATATTGCCCTGAGTCGGATGTGTTGTTACCAACAGCTTACTTAGCGAAGAAATTTGTGGTAGCTAAAGACGGTGGTATTGAGGTGGGTAAAGGTGCAGGCGTAGAGGTCGAATACGTAGAAGACCCTATTGCGAATGCTCGTTTGATTTTATTACCTAGCCCTACTCGTGTAGTATTTATTGTAGGAAACAAAAAACAAATTGTCTGGAAAGCGGAGTAGG
>JBMLRK010000134.1:0-10245 GCA_049241065.1 Spirosomataceae bacterium | reverse complement strand
CTTTTCACGGGTTTTATCCAGTTTATCCCATTTACGGGTTAAAACCCGTTTGCCCTTTGTCCGTATGAAATCTGTTCTATCAATTCTCTTTTTGTGCTTTATGATGTCATTTTCGACAGATGATTTTAAAACGCAGCAATTGAAATATGAACGAGTAAAAGCCGCCTATGACGAGAAGTCTCAGGCGGCTTTTGCTTTGTTGGCTGCGAAGGGAATTGCTCCCGAACATTTACGTCTGTTTTTTAGGGCGTTAAAAAAGGAACGCCTTTTTGAAGTATGGGCAAAAAATGAGACGGATGCTCATTTCCAATTACTAGTCAGCTATCCGATTGCGGGCTATGCGGGTAACTTTGGCCCTAAACGCAAGCAAGGCGATATGCAAATTCCAGAAGGGTTTTATGTCATAGAACGGTACAATCCCATCAGTAATTTTCATCTATCGCTTGGGGTTAATTATCCAAATCAATCTGATCGTATTTTGGGAGTAAAAGGAAATCTCGGAAATGATATTTTTATTCATGGAGCTGCAATGACTGTGGGTTGTATTCCCGTAACAGACGATAAAATTAAGGAGGTATATCTCTACGCTGTTGAAGCTCGTAATGCGGGACAAACTCAAATTCCTGTCCATATTTTTCCCTCAAAATTAGACGATGTGCATTTTGAAGAACTCAAAACAATTGCTCGCAGTAATGAGTTTTTAGAATATTGGACAATCTGGTCGGGAGGAAAACCCGCAGATGCCAATAAATTTATCCGTTTTTGGGAGTCTTTGAAAAAGGGATATGATTACTTCGATAAGACGAATACCTTACCCCGTGTTTCGGTAAAAAGTAACGGGGAGTATCAGGTTAATTAAGTGTAGGATACTAACAACCCCGAAAGCGGTCAAAGACCCTGATAGCGTAAATTTTCAAGTCTCGTAGAGACGAACGATGCAGTAAGCAGGGATTTTAATCCCTGAGCCATCCAAAATCCAACATCATATCAACATCATTTCTTATTCATGGAAAATCGTTACGATTATATTTTAGTGGGAGGAGGGATGGCTGGGCTATCCTTAGCTTACTATTTGAATAGGAGTTCATTACGGGATAAAAAAATCTTGCTAATCGACCGAGATATAAAGCAAGAGAATGACCATACATGGTGTTTTTGGGAAAAAGAAACATCTGCATTTGAGTCTATTGTTTTTCGAAAATGGCAACATTTATGGTTTCATGGAGTTGAGCGTTTCGTCCGCTTGTTATCCCTAGGCAAGTATCGTTATAAGATGATTCGTGCCGTTGATTTTTATGACTTTATTGGGAAAGAACTAACCCAAAATCCAGCTATTTCCTTCGTTCAAGCTAATGTTTTAGATATAGATGAATCTGAAAACGGGGGAAAGGTACACACCGACAAAGGTATTTTTGAAGCCAAAGAGTATCTGTTTGATAGCGTTTCTGTTCCGAGTTTTCAGAAAGAAGCGTATCAAAATATGCTTCAACATTTTCTAGGTTGGGTAATCGAAACGGATGAGCCTGTTTTTAAGCCAGAAGAAGCAACGCTTTTTGATTTTAGAATACCGCAAGAAAAGGAATGTCGTTTTGTATATGTTTTGCCTCACTCAGAGAAAAAAGCCTTAGTTGAATTTACGATTTTCTCCGATAATTTGCTGTCTCAAGAAGCTTATGAAGAAGCCCTAAAGGACTATCTTTCATCTACTTTAAGATTACAGTCATACCGAATTACGGAACGAGAATTTGGCATTGTTCCTATGTCGGATGAGCCATTGGCACAACAGGTTTCTCCTCATGTTATTCGTATCGGTACTGCGGGCGGTTATGTAAAAACCTCCACAGGTTATAGCTTCCAACGAACGCAAAGATGGCTAAAACGGCTGGTTTCATCTTTAGAGAAAGGGCAAATTCAATTGACCAAATCAAGTAAATGGAAAGCCTTTTTGGATAGCGTATTACTGAATGTAATGCTGACAGGGAAACATTCATCCGATGCTATTTTTACCCATCTGTTTCGGGATAATCCTACAGAACGAGTACTTCGTTTTTTGGATGAAGATACCTCACTTTGGGAAGATCTTTGTTTAATGAATACCGTTCCTATTTTACCTTTCTTGAAAGCCGCTGGGGAAGAGGGATGGAAGTTGTTGAGAGGGGGAAGGTAATGATTTTTTGATTCGTTGTTTCCATTAGGGTGCGACTTAAGTCGCACCCTAATGGAAACAACGATAGCTAAGAATCTATATCATTTGAATGTAAAATAGTACTAATTAAGCTCATAATTGTTAATTTTTTGTTAATGTGTTGGAATACAGTTATTTGTATTTTTTTATTAGTACTTTTACAACGGTTTTAGGTACTCGTGTTACATGTTTTCAGGTCTTATTCGCTGGTTGACCTGAAAACTGATTAACACACTAAGTCAGTTCTACGCTTTTTTTCTTTTCTCCCTTGTTTCCATAGTCGCATCGCTCTCTTTTAGCTTTCTGTCTTTTTTCCTTTCCATTACGACTTAATTTCTCTCTTACAGGCTTGTCTTTAAAATAGGTATTTTATTTGATTTCAAGGGTGTTTTCTTAGGAAAAATTGCTTTCTTGTGACTTTTTATAGATAAATTATCTATAAACTAAGGCTTTTTAAAGCCAAATTGTCAAATATAAATAATAGTGATAAATTTGTGCATCATTACAGATTTATCTATTTCAAAAACATATTTTACCGATATAAAGAATGGCATATCTATTCACTTCTGAGTCCGTATCTGAAGGACACCCAGATAAAGTTGCTGACCAAATTTCGGATGCTTTGATTGACAACTTCATGGCATTTGACCCATCTTCTAAAGTAGCGTGCGAAACCCTTGTTACCACTGGTTTAGTAGTATTGGCTGGTGAAGTAAAAACAAAAACATACCTTGATGTACAGGCAATCGCTCGTGAAGTAATTCGCAGAATTGGTTACACAAAGTCGGAGTATATGTTTGAAGCAAATTCATGTGGTATTATCTCTGCTATTCACGACCAATCTGATGATATTAATCAGGGTGTTGACCGTGTAGTTGCGGTGGATGATTTTGAAACAAAAGCAAACGCTCAAGGTGCTGGTGACCAAGGAATGATGTTTGGTTACGCAACGAAAGAAACGGAAAACTACATGCCATTGGCGTTAGATTTAGCTCATAGCATTCTTCAAGAACTTTCTTACATTCGTAACAACGAACCTGAGTTAATCGGATACCTTCGTCCTGATGCAAAATCTCAAGTAACGATTGAATATTCTGACGATAACGTTCCTCAACGTATTGATACCATCGTTGTTTCTACACAGCACGATGATTTTGGTGACGATGAAACGATGTTGGCAAAAATCAAATCTGATTTAGTATCTATCGTTATTCCACGTGTAGTAGCTAAATTACCTGCTGAATTACAGGCATTGTTCAATAGCGAAATCACTTACCACATCAACCCAACTGGTAAATTTGTAATCGGTGGTCCTCACGGAGATACAGGTTTAACAGGTCGTAAAATCATTGTAGATACTTACGGTGGTAAAGGCGCTCATGGTGGTGGTGCATTCTCTGGAAAAGATCCATCAAAAGTGGACCGTTCGGCAGCGTACGCAACTCGTCACGTAGCGAAAAATGCTGTTGCAGCAGGTCTTTGTGATGAAATTTTGGTACAAGTTTCGTATGCTATTGGTGTTGCTAAACCTTGTGGTTTGTTCGTAAACACGTATGGTACAGCGAAAGTTGGTTTAACAGACGGAGAAATTGCTCGTAAATTAGAACAAGTATTCGATATGCGTCCTTATGCAATCGAGCAACGTTTGAAATTACGTAATCCAATCTATAGCGAAACTGCGGCTTATGGTCACATGGGACGTAAGAATGAGGTGGTAACAAAAACATTTAAATCTCCAGATGGCTCAACTATCGAGAAAGAAGTTGAGTTGTTTACATGGGAAAAATTAGACTTCGTTGATGCCGTGAAAGCAGCTTTCAACTTGTAGTTTCTGATATATGATCATAAAAAAAGAGCGTTTTGCCTGTTGGGTGAAACGCTCTTTTTTGTAGGAAATGTCCCGATGTCTAATCTCTCTGGGATAGTATGGTTTGTTTCCCAAGTCCCATCGGGACGACCGAATTTGTAAGCAGGGATTTTAATCCCTGAGTAGTTGGTAATACCGCCATGAAAAGGGCGTTATAAACGCAAGTCCAACCCACGCCCGATTGCAAATCGGGGTGAGCTGACATTCACCCAAGGCTCAATATCCTTAATTACCTCTAATCGAAGAAGCCCCCGAGCTTTCTTGACGGATAGCTGGATTACCTCGGTAAGTGATTTTTGATGCACCCGAAGCATCGGCATCAAGTGTTTTAAGAGCATAGATATTGGCATGGCTTGCTCCAGAGGCTTCGATGTCAGCATCACGAGCTTGTAGGTTAGACGCTTCTACATGACTTGCACCGCTGGCTTCTAGGTTAAATTTGCCACATTTTCCTTGTAAAATTAACTTCGATGCTCCTGATACTTCAGCACTGATTTTGTCGGCATTCGTGTTAATCGTTGTTTTAGATGCTCCAGATAAGACAATGTTTAAGTTTTCTAAGTCATTAAAACCAACGACATTAGCTTTAACAGCTCCCGAAAAGTCAAGTGATTGGATGGTGGGCATGGTGATATCTAAACGAATAGATTTGTGTCCTCCCCAGCTCCAGTTACTAGAATTGAATTTTGCTGTTAAGGTTTTTCCGGAGGTTGTGATGCGAAGATTGGCTAAATCTTCTTTACTTTCCCCGTGAGCGACTACTTTAAAACTAGCTCCTTGATGTACTTCTACTACAAAAGCATTAGAAATTTCGAGTCCGTTAAAGTTGCTTACATTGAACTCTTTTTGAAATTGAGCGAAGGTAATATTGCTGATGAAGGCCATAATAGCCAAAAAGAAGAATGAACGTTTCATAGAAATGATGTTTTGTTAATTATCGTTTGAACTAAGACTGCTGATACCAAGATGCAGCAGCAGTCTTAAAGGTTGCATCAATTTATTGATTTTCTTTGATAACCATACCGCTACCAGAGATATTCTTGTTTATGTTTGGTTCTCCACGGTAACGAATTTGTCCAAAATCGTCTGATTTAGCATCCAGTTGCTGATTCACCTGTACTTCTGCCGTTGTGTTGCTATTTGCTTGTATTTTAGCTTGTTGGCTTTCTAAATCGTAGGCTTCCAATTTAGCAACATCCTTTAGATTCGCTTCTAATTCGTTGGTTTTACCATTGATTTTTAGGACTTGATTTCCACCTAATTCTACTTTTAATTTATCGTTTTCTACATCTTTTAAGTAAGATGTTCCTACGCCATTCGGTAAACTAATAGAGGCTAATTTTGGAAGTGTTACCCGAATTTCGATGATTCCAGCTTCTTTAACTCCTTCTGCTAATTCAATAACCAACGTGCCGTCTTTTACACGTGCTTTTATTTTATCGACTGATGCTTGATCTCCTGCAATCGCTACTTGATAACCGTTCTCAGAATCGTGACTTTCATGCACAATGACGTTAGAAATACTTGTTCCTAGGTCAACTTTGATATTTTCAAAACCTGTCAAGGGTAATTTTTGTACGAAAAGATGGTCTGGAAATTCGTCGTTATCATCGTTTTCTGAAGTATTATCATTTTCATCCGAAAGTGTTCTATTGATACATACAAGATTACCGTCTTTGGTAAATTTCCAGAGAGAACCTTTAAATACTTCATCGTCAAAATAACGGCTGTCAAGCATGTTTTCGATGAAATAAGCAAAGTCTTTGGTCATCGCAAAGGGTTTTTCTATAGGAATCAATACTTTCATTCGTAGGCGTTGTTTACGGAATTTGGTATTTTCCTTAAAATCTAGGCGGTCATCAAAGGTCAAACTCGAATCTTTTTGAATAACGCTATACTTAATTGTTTTGGCATTATTTTCTGCTTCTACTTTCGAGCTACCATTGGCTTTGAAACTTTCTTCTAATTTAATTTCAGAACCTTCATAACCTACTAATTCGATAAATGGCTTGAATGCTTGGTTGTCGTTATCATCGTCATCGTTCGGATGGTTGATTTTAAATACAGGTGTTTTCGTACCCAAATTGAATGTTTCTACACGGTCGATGCTTGCTGATTTACTAAATTTTTCGGCATATTTTAAGCTTGCGGTCATGGTAGCGAATATGCTAATTACAAAAACTCCCAAGATACTTTGCCAAACGGTTGAGTTAATCAAACGACGTTTTGTGAGAATAGTTGCTCCCAAAATGCCCAAGGCAATAAATGGAGTAACAAGTAGGAAAAAGATAGAAATAATTAAAAAATCACTTACATCTTTGGTGAACATTTTCAATGGAATATCACCCATGACGATTAATCCTGAATTTTCTAAGGCTGCTAAGCCTGCAAATAAGGCTATGCAAAGAGCCACCACCATCACAAATGCGATAAATGTCATCAGACCGCCCGCAAAAAAACGAATGACATTACCTAGAAATCCTGTGGCAGGACTAATCGTTTCGATTACTTGCGAAAGCACTCTAAAAGGCAGTAAGACTAATTTAGTAACGTTGTTTTCAGGTTTATCTTCGGTATTTAATGCACGTTTGATATTTGATTCAATGTTTTCTAGGGTGATAGGTTCACCTGTCATTTGCATTTTGTCGGTGAGGGTTTTTGCCTCTGGTGCAATTAACCAGAGAATTAGATAAAGGATAATTCCTGTTCCGAAAAAGAAAATACCTAACACAAAGCAGAAACGAAGTAAACCTAAATCCCAACCCGTATATGAGGCTACTCCACTTACGACACCGCCCAGTACTTTATGGTCGGGATTACGGTAAAATTTCTTCACATGGTCATTTTCTTCTAAACTCAAGTTGGCAGGGAAGGCAATCCAGCAAGCTACATAAATAATGAAAATAACGCCACTTAGTCCCGATTCTGTAATAGGGCTTAGTCCTAAAAATAAGGTCAATGCGACCAAACGAATCCAAAGAGGGTCGATGTGGAAATTATGAGCAAGTCCTGCACAAACACCTCCTAAGAGTTTACGACGTTCGTCACGGTAGAGCTTTTTTACACCCGAATCGTATTTATATTCATATTTATAATTACCTGCCTTTGACTCGTATTTATAATTATATTTATAGGTATGGTCTGTATCTTCTGTTTCAGCAGACGATTTTGCTTCGCTCTTTGGTTCTGACGTAGCTAAATCTTCGTCTTCTTCGATGGCTGCAAAGTCAGAGACAGATCCCATAGAGGCAATTAACTCATTTACGTCATTCAAAGAAATGGCTTGTTTCCCTTCTTTTTTCTGTTTGTCCCAGAATTTTTCGGCAATACGTGCTTCAATGTCTTCTACAATTTCTTTTGAACCTTCATACGAAGAGAAGTATTGCTGAATACCCTTGAGGTAAGCATTCAGTTTGTCGTAGCCGTCTTCTTCGATATAGAAAACGATGCCTGCGATATTGATAGAAATAGTCTTTTGCATGGTTGGCTTTGCTTCCGACGTGAGTGAAAGCGTTTTGAATGATGATGTTAGTAACGATTGAGCTTAGTTATTAGCCTTTAAACTATCTGAAATAATTTGACTTACGGAGCCTTGCAAGTCGTTCCAAGTTTCTTCCATTTGTTCCAAAAATTGCGTACCATTTTCGGTCAAAATATAATATTTTCGAGGAGGCCCTGACGAGGATTCTACCCATTTGTAATCTAACAATCCAGCGTTTTTGAGGCGAGTCAGTAGGGGGTAAAGTGTTCCTTCGACGACCATCATTTTTGCAGCGGTTAGTTCTTCAAGCATATCGGAGGCATAGACTTCGCCTCTTGAAATGATGTGTAAGATGCAAAACTCCAAAATCCCTTTTCGCATCTGCACTTTGGCATTTTCAAAATCCATATATTCAGTACCCGTGGGGCTTTAATTAATTCTTGATACAAATATATAGAAAGGTACTATGTGATGCAAAGTACTGTGTTGAAATTATTTATTTTTAGGATGAATGGTCGAGAAAGTGGTAGGAGTGGAGTAATAATTGTTCATTTTTATCTTGATAGTAAAATGACTATTGTTATTCAGCAACAAGTGTATCTTTGTACATCTAACAAAAACACATCCTTTCTTTATAAAACTCATGAAGCCATATCCATTTTTATATTCCATTTTTATCTCATTTTTACTTTTATCCCTATCACTTCATGCTCAAAACAATTGCGGATGCGTACCCATTTTGTATGAGGGTTTCAATTATCCCACGGGACAAACCATGCGGAATCAAGTAGATGGCACAGGTTGGGCAGGCGTATGGGAAACCCAAAATGAAGATGCCGACGGCTATCAAGCAAGCAATAACTTGATTCATTATAATGATTTAAAAATCAATGGGAATGCCTTTGCGGGAGGACATCATTGGAAACGCTTTGGACGAGCCATTGACGTGAGTCCCACAGGGAATTTAGCTAATTATGTTTCAGGAGGAATGATTGCTGCTGCCAATACGACGCTTTGGACGAGTTTTATGTTTCAGAAAAAATTAAATAACGACGAACAAGTCTGGATGGGTTTTCACGACAGTAATGTGCCGTGGTATGAAGGTGCTGCTTATCCTTCTAATATGCGAGCGTTGTTTGGTTATTTTGGAGCAAGCAATTCAGCAGTCAATGGGGTGCGGTATTGGACTTTGCGGTTGAATGATACCTACTACCGAACCAATATACCCATCGTGGCAACAACTCCCATTTTTGTAGTCATGCAATTTCAGTTTTTAGCCAATGCCACCACGATTAATTTATACATCAATCCAAGTGCATTGGGTAGTGTGGGTAGCCCAACTTCTTCGCCAACCTTGACCCTAACAACGCCTACGCCTTTCCGATTTAGAAGTGTTGGAGTTTATGGAGACTATGACCCTGCTAATTTTCTATTAGATGAAATCCGTTTTTCGGATACCTACCGCTGTGTAGCTCCTAATACTTCTGTCGCTGAAAATGGCTTGCCTTCTGCTAAATTTACCATTTCAGATACGACGGGAAAAGCTCCCTTGACGGTTACGTTAGATGCCTCGGCTTCGAGCGATTCGGACGGAAATTTAACCAAATACGAATGGACTTTTGGCGATGGCGGTACTAGCACAGGAGTAAGGACGACTTATACCTTTCAGAATACAGGCGTTTTGTATGCTCGTTTAAAAGTAACAGATAACTGCGGCTCGTCGAACTCCATGACCAGAGATGTATTGGTAAGTAATAAAGATGGAATCATCTCCTGTCTTTCTGCCCCCACACCCGAAGCCTTTGCTAAATGCGATGGTAGTGGAGGGGGGATTATCCGCATGAATGCAGGGAATTATTCGCCCACTTTTACCATGACGGGTGCTAACGGGCAAAGTTATCCTTATGTGAACAATCGTTTTTCAAACTTACCCGTTGGAGCTTATATCATCAGAGGAAACGGAAAATACGGTTGTCAGGATGAATTTTATGTACAAATTCCTGCGGATACTGCTAACTGTCCGAGCCTACAAAGTAATGTAAAACCCATCGTTTTCGGAATGGGAGTGGAAGGACTTACGTATTGGGATAAAGGACGACCCTTTAAAGATTATATGAAAACAACCGATAGCGGTTTGTTAACTTTCAATGCAACTACTTGTTGCGAGTGGAACTCAGAAGTAGCCAACGAGTTGGCAGTCGATACAGAAGGCTATCCTACGGTGGTGCCAGCGATGACTTCCAAGGGTTGGCAACGGGTACGTTTTGTGTTATCGGCGGGAGGACATTTACCGATGGGCGATTACGTTTTTTTATACGAGGGCGGAGGTAAGTTTTATTTTAGAGGAACGTTTCAGATGTTGCCAGGAGCAACGCAAGGACGAGTGCCAATTCGAGTACAAGGGATTGATAATTTGTACGTTGACATTGATTCTTCTTATCAAGGTAATCATTTAAAAAACTTCCGATTAGTACCTGTTGCTTATGAAAATAACTATGTAACAGAACCTTTTACTCCCGAGTTTTTGGATAAATTATGCCGTTTTAACCCCGTTCGATTTATGAATTGGCAGTTGACCAATGGCAGTACTCTAGTTAATTGGAGCGATAGACCTAAACCCAACGACCGTTCGCAAACCATGCGAAACGGAGTATCTTACGAATACATTATTTTATTAGCCAATACTTTAAATAAAGACATTTGGATTAACGT
>JBMLRK010000133.1:0-1883 GCA_049241065.1 Spirosomataceae bacterium | reverse complement strand
AAAAAGTAAAGCTAAGAATTAATAAAAGAATTATGTTTTTTAGAAAGTTTAAACAGCTTCGTTCTGAAATGAGCATACTGAACCGATTTAGCTTATACTTTACTGATAGCTTTAACTTTGTGCCTATATCCCGTTGTAAACTTGATGCCTTTAAGCATCGTTTAAGCAACTTCTAAAATAGTATTATTCCTTTTTTTGAAAATTAGCCGTAAAATTTTTAACCTTAATTTTGGTGAATAAAAAAATAGTTGTAATTTTGAATCGTTGATAAGGTCAACTATATTTAAAGTCAACTAATATGGAAGTAAATCAAAGTTCATTTCAGTTCTTATTTGGTAGTACTATAAGAGCTTTATTTAGACAATCTACTAAAGAGTTTGAAAATCAAGGATTGAAGATAACTCCAGAACAGCATTATATCTTACGGATTCTTACTTCGCAGGAAGAGTCGATTCAGTCTGATTTGGCTGAAATTATGCAAAAAGACAAATCCGCTATCATGCGACATGTAGATCATCTTGAGAAATTAGGGTATGTAGTGAGAGTAAATGATGCGGTTGATAGAAGGAAAAAACATATCGTCATTACTGAATTAGGAAAGCAAATGTTCACACTATGTGATAATACCATAGACAAACTAGCACAAAAAAATATAGAAGGCATTGCAGAAAGCGATATTGAAATCTTCAAAAAAGTACTCATTAAATTAAAAGAAAACGCCGAAAGGTAGTTTTTTTGCCCAAATAGTTGACAATGTCAACAGTATTAAAATCAATAATAATTTTATCAACTATATGTATGAAAAAGAATAAGATTTTCTTTTATCTGATATTGGTGCTTGGGGGCTTTAATGTCCATGCTCAAAAAACTATATCCCTAAAAGAGTGCGTCGATTATGCGTTGAAAAATCATGCGAGTAATACCGTTTATAATAATGAGATTGCGATTGCAAAGGAAAAGTCAACAGAGGCTTTAGCAGGATATTTACCACAAGTGGCTACCAATATCACGTTCGACGATAACCTAAAACGTCAAGTTTCAGTCATTCCAGCAGGGGCTTTTTCTCCTAATGAAATTCGTGTACAGTTTGGTAATCAGTACAATACGAATGCTACGATGCAACTAGATCAGGTAATTTATGATAAGTCGATGTTAGTAGGGATTAAAGCTGCCGAACCTAATAATCAATTGTCTTTACTGAAAAAAGAGCAAAATCAAGACAATATCATTTACAGTACTACAAGTGCCTACTTTCAAGTATTGGTTTATTTAGAACAAGAGCGAATCACCCTTGAGAACGAAAAGAAATACCGTGATTTACTGGATATTTTGAAAATCCGCTTAGACAAGGGAGTTATTAAAAAGACTGATTTTGACCGCACAAAAGTAAGTTTAAATAATATTGTTTCTCAAAAATCAATCATTCAGACCAATAAACAGATTACCCTTAATAAGTTGAAGTATGCGATGGGAATGCCTTTAAATGAGGATATTACGGTTTTATCCATGCCAAATTACGAAGCCTTTGCGGTGGTAGAAAACGATAATGATTTTGAGGTTAGTAAATTGTTAGATTATCGCATTCAAAATAACAATGCTCTTTTGCAAGAATTTGATGTGAAACGTAAACAAGCAGCTTTTATGCCAACGGTTTCGATGTATGGACGTTATGGGGTCATGGCATTTGGGAATGAATTGGGCAGTTCTTTTTCAAGTTGGATTGATTTCTCGACCATTGGCTTGAAAGTAAACGTTCCTATTTTTAGTGGTTATCGTAAAAGTAGTCAGTTAAAACAATCAGAATTGACACTCGCTAACGCTAGAACGAACCTGAAATTGAATGCCGATAACTTGAGTTTATCCTTCAAAAACTCAACGGCTCA
>JBMLRK010000132.1:0-8564 GCA_049241065.1 Spirosomataceae bacterium | reverse complement strand
TGCTTTCGCAAGTATTGGAGGAGTTGCAAGAGGAGGGAGTAACCATGGAAACGGGTGAGTTGATTGATGAAGAAGAACTCAGAAGAAGGGCTTCACGTACTTTTAAGCACATCATTCACGAGTATGCCAATTTCTCGGTTTCAACGATTGACTCCTTTGTACAACGGATTGTGGCGGCTTTTACCGAAGAATTAGGTTTCCCTTTCAACTTTGAGGTAAACCTCGAATCGGGTGTTTTGCTGGATGCCGCCGTGGAAAGTATGCTTCAAAAAGCGAATACGGAAGGTTTTCGGCAAATTACGGAGGCAATTAAAAGTTTTGCTTTAGAAAAAGCAGAAGACGGTAAATCGTGGAATAATATTCCTGCGGATTTGGCAGATTTCGGACGCATTTTATTGAATGACCAGTTTCATGAATCGGTTGATAAAATTGCTCAATTACAACCCGATGATTTGTTGGGTATTGAGAAACAGATTAAGGAACATCTTCAATTGATTGAAGAGACTTTTAAACAAATGGCAGAAGTACTGTTGGAGCAGGTTAGCGATGCGGGCTTAACAGTCGATGATTTTCCCTATAAAAAATCAGGTGCTTTGGGTTATTTTATCCAAGTGTATGAAGGTGCATATTTTAAAGAACCGTCTAAACGTGCCTTGGATGCGGTAACAAACAATGTCTGGACGGCCAAATCTGCACCGAAGGGCATTGCAAGCATTATTGAAGGGATTTCTGGCGTGTTGAGTGATTGCGGACAAGCGATTTTTGACGCTCAAGAAAAATATAAATCTATTTATTTTCTGTTTAAAGAAATTATCAAACAGACGAAAAAAATGGCTCTTTTGAGTCAGTTGCGGAGGGAAATAGAAGATATTCAGCAGGAATCAGGCAAAATCCATATTTCGGAATTTAACCGTAAAATTTTAGAAATTGTCCTAACCGAACCAATTCCTTTTATTTATGAACGCCTCGGTGAACGGTATAACCATATTTTGATTGATGAATTTCAGGATACTTCGACCTTGCAATGGCATAACTTTTTGCCTTTGATTGAGAACGCTTTGGCAAGTGGGCATTTCAACTTGGCGGTAGGGGATGCCAAACAGTCGATTTACCGTTTTAGAGGAGGAGAGATGGACATGATTGTGCAATTGCACAAAAAGAATTTGGATAAATTGACCGAAAAGCACCAAGAGAATGATTTCTTGTTGGAACGCTACGATAATATTGCTCCTTATATTCAGCCCGAAAATTTATCGACCAATTACCGAAGTACGCAGGAAGTCATTCAGTTTAACAATGCCTTTTTTGAATCGGTTACTCAAGATGAACGCTGGTTGGCGGTTGCTCCGAGTTTGCCAATGGTCTATGATGAGTTTTTCCAACAAAAAGTACCCGATAATCCAAAGGTGGGGGGACACGTCCAATTATCGTTTTTAGAAGGTTCAAACGAAGATGAACTGATGTTTGATGCCGTCTTGAAAACCATTGAGGAAGCCCAAGCCGCAGGGTTTGATTTAGAAGATATTGCCGTGCTTTGTCGTAAAAATAAGGATGCTCGCACGGTAGCTAATGGCTTGAACGATTTGGGGATTCCCGTTATTTCGTCTGATTCGATGAGTTTGGTGTTTTCGGAGGCAGTAAATTTGGTGGTTTCCTTGATGAAAGTGGTTCAAAATCCTGATAATCGTTTGGGGAAATACGAGGCTATTTATTTGTTTTATCGAGTAGTATTGAATAAAATCCCGAATACGGATGAAAATAAGGAAATTAAAGAAGCCATTGAAAGCAAAGACCTCTTGGCTTTTTATGACTTAATGCGGAATGAAGGCTACCGCTTCGACCCTTTCGAATTACAGCAAAAATCGCTTTATGACATTGCCGAACGGGCTTTGAAGGAGTTTCATTTGTTTAACCATACGAAGGAGTTAGACTTTATTTTCCGATTTTTGGATGTCGTACTTGATTTTCAGTGTAACCAAAGTACGCACCTGACGGATTTTTTGAGTTTTTGGGAACAGAAAAAAGAAAGCCTGTCGATTTCCATGCCCGAAGGACAAAATGCGGTGCGGGTAATGAGTGTTCATAAATCGAAAGGCTTGGAGTTCCCTGTGGTGATTGTTCCTTATTGTCATTGGTCAACTGAACCTCGATTTAATAGTACGTTTTGGGCAGATTTACCCGAAAATGATTTACTTGTTTCACCTGTTCACGAAGACGCTCTTACCCATGAGCATGTGGGCGGCACTCCGCTGGGGGGGATTCCGTTGACGGTTGCACCTTTGCGTGGGGTGAAGGCTCTGGAAGGGACTTCGGTTGCCAATCAATTATTTGATGAAAAGGAAAAGACTTTTCTCGAAAGTTTAAATATGTTGTACGTTGCCCTTACCCGACCTACTAACCGTTTGTATTTGATTGTCCGAAAAGGTAATCGTGGTTTTGAAAATTCGGTAGGAAACCTCTTGTATAGCTTTGTTAATTTTCCAGAATTAGATGAAAATGGACAACATACCGAAGTGATTTATGAAGGTATCGACAAAGTGCAGAAGGAGAAGAAAAAGAAGGAAGTTGACCGAATTGTAGTAGCTGCCGACCAAATTACGATGCCTTCGGTAGGTATTCGTTTACGGCATTCGGCAGAACGACTTTTCGATTTGGAGACCTTCGAAAAAAGTAAAGACTATGGAAATAAACTCCATGCGGCTTTTGCCAAAGTGAAACACCTCAACGATATTGATATGGCCTTGGCAGAAGTAGCTAGAGAAGGCTTGATTATTGATGCCGAAAAAGCGGACTTGAAACAAAAGATGTTAGGGATTATCGCCAAAGTGCGTCATTTGTTTGAGGTAGCGGAGGAAAATGTGAAAAACGAACGAGAGATTTTAATGCCGAATGGAAAACCGCTTCGTCCTGACCGTGTGGTGCGAGAGGGGAATAAAATTACGATTGTTGATTATAAAACGGGGTCAAAATCGAATAGCCATAAAACCCAAGTTCGACAATACATGGACATTTACCGAGACATGGGTTATGCAGAAGTGAAGGGTGTTTTGCTATACGTTGAATCAGAGGAGGTTGTAGCGGTTTAGCAGAAAGAGGTTGTGTGAAATAACGAAGCTATTAGTCTCCATTTCACACAACCTCATTGTTTAACCGATTGTGATGGTATGTTCAAAAGGTGTTAGTCCCGTAAAATAGACGTGTTGCCCAGAAGTTCTTAACGTTCCGTAGTGCGACGTGTACATTTCGCCATCTAAACTTTTTAGTTTGGCATGTTGGAAAATCCCAGGTCCAAAACTAATGCTGTCTTTTCCCGCTTGATACGTTCCATAGCCATTTTCTACGGTGAAATTTTCCGTTGACCCTTCAATGCTTTTCGTACCAGTCAATACTCCTCCTTCGTTAAAACAAAACTCGATTGTCACGTGTACTCCAGCAGTGCCTTTTACACTAAACTTCAATTCTTGTTTTCCATTTTTCTCCTCAATTTCAATACTTGTGTCGATTGCTTTGATATTGCTTTGAGGGCGATGTTCAAAGTCCATTTTATTCCAGAAACGTCCGTCGGTACTTATCGAATGCTTATAATTGGCATCCTTACGTTTATATTGCTCAGGTAGCGGTTGATAATAAGGGGCTTCAATTTTCTGGTTAAGCACATATTTATTGCCAACCTTTTTGATACCGTGACTTCTGAAATAACCTGTACTAAAGAAATCGGTTGAGAAACGCAAGTATTTCAAGATAGCATCTCCTTTTCTAAAGGTAAAGAAATTCGGACTTGTTGAACGTCCAGAACCAATAGTAAGTGGGAAATCAACTCCGCCGAAAATGGTGGCTGTGGTATCATTCTTTCTAAATCTTACGAGATTGCTTGATTCAAAGAATTTTTCAAATGTCTGACTTGGTTCTTTGGGTGTTGGCAATGCTTGAGCATAGATGGGTTCTTCTAAAAAGAAAAACAATAAATCTCTTAACACTCGTTCATCAAAACCTTTTACTCGCTCAATAAATTGAGTGATTGCCGCAAATTCCGCATTTTTATCAAGCATCGCCATGTAGCGGTAGTCGTGATAAAAGTCAAGGATATTAAACGAAATAAACTGGTCCTGTCTTCTGGAATCGTTACATACTAAATCGCCATTTGGTTCGAGATAGAAGTAAGTCATGTGTAGGTTTTTACGGACAAAAGCAAAAAGTTGCGGTTTGTTCATAATACGAGCCACGGTAATTAAGGCACGGTCGCTGACTTCGGCATAAATCTGGCTTCTTTCTAAATAATGCCCGTCTTTATCCATAAATACCCCTTCCGAAAGCCATTGGTCTATGCGGTTTGCATATTTTTTATCTGGGAATAATTCATAAATACGAGCCAACGCCGCCGATACCACCCAACGGTGATTAGGTGTGTGAATCCCTCCTAAACGTAGTCCTTCTCCTGCTTTTAGCACAAAGGTTTTTAACAGATTTTTGACTGAATCGAGTGCAGGATTGGCTACTTTTTTCAAAATGATAGCAGCTGAACAAAGAGGCTCAAGGATAAAAGCGGTATCAGGAGGGGAGGCTAAATTACCAATGTCTAACGTACCGTCTTCGTTTTGAGATTTAACCAAGAAGGTAGCAATTTTGTGCATCGCACTGATAATTTCTTTTTGTTGATAATAGCGAGAACTAGGTTCTGTAAAAGCTGCCGCTAAATTGGCTAAATCGAAGCCCAATCGGCGTTTGATTTCAGTAATATCGGTGGATAAAATTTGTAATAATTTTGCAACTTCTTCATTATTAGCAAGAACGACTTTTTTGAAAAAATCACTATCATTATTGGTTCTCGTACCAAAACTAGCATTGGCTGATAAACCGACAACTGCACCAAGTTTTATTAATTGAGAGAGAAACACTTTTCTTGAAATATTTTCCATTTCGAGAGGGGGTTAATTTGGTTATTATCTAAATTGTGTTGTAATTTGATTCCTAGAATATGCTTAAAAGACGACTATTTTGAATACTAAATCTTCCAATATTACCATTAAGGACATTGCCCGCAAGTTTAAATGCTCACCCTCAACGGTATCAAGAGCTTTGAACGATTACCCACTTATAAATATTGAAACAAGGAAGACCATTCAGGAGTATGCCCAAAAAATGGGTTATCAGCGGAATACCCTTGCCTTGAGTTTAGTCCAAAAAAATACTAAAACAATTGGTGTCGTGATACCGAATATCACTCAGTTTCACGAAACCGCCATGGTAGAAGGTATTCAATCGGTTTTGCAACCCCTTGGTTATCTGTTAAATATCTGCGTGACCAATGAGAGCTATTTACTTGAAAAAGAGTATGTCGAACGCTTAATGGCGAATCGGGTTGATGGTCTCTTTTTATCCATTTCTCAAGAAACCTATTCAGAGGGACATTACGAGCATCTGCAAAAGGTGATGAATCGCCAAGTACCTTTAATTTTTATTGATCGCCAGTATGAAGATATTCAAACGATAGGGGTTACTACCAACGACTATGTAGGGGCTTTTATGGCAACCGAACATCTCATTCAAACGGGTCATAAACGCATTGCTCATTTGCGTGGCCCTCACGGCATGGCCATTGCCGAACAACGTTTCAATGCTTACTGTGCCTGTTTATTAAAATACAATTTACCAATCGAAGATGAACTTATTAAGCAAGTAAACTTCACGATTGAAAGTGCCATAGAACCTACCAAAGCTCTTTTGAATTTACCTACTCCACCCGATGCTATTTTTGGAGTGAACGACCAAGTATGTTTTGGGGCATTGCAACTTATCCGAGAAAAGGGACTTGTTGTGCCTACAGACATTGCGGTAATCGGCTTCGATAATACACCTATTTCTGCTTATTTCTATCCTTCACTGAGTACCATTGCCCGCCAAAGCAAGCCAATCGGTGAAACTGCTGCCAATTTATTTCTTGCTCAGATGGAGGGAACACCCACTTTGAAGAATATTAAACTATCACCAGAATTAATTGTACGGAAGTCTTCAAGCCTTGCAAATTAGCAATTTATTTTTGGATTATTTTGGCCTTCACAATTTCAAACGTTTGCATTCAGTTTTATTCAAAAAATTATTTTTTATACAGTTTTATTCCAGTAATATTGACCAAAATCACTGATAGAAGTGGGTTTTGGTCATGTTTGGGCTACTATTCTGTTGAGAGTTTCTCTAAAACGAATTGTGTAAACGACATCTTCCCCACTCATTTTTCCTATCCGTGTTTTGTCAGCCTGTAATAACTCAACTCCACTCAGCGGAGGTGCGTTACAAGAAGGTTCTGTTCAATTATATTTACCAAAATCCAAAAACAATGAGATCAAAACTCTACGATTATGCTCATCGGAATGCTACTTGGGGAATCGTGTTTGTCTTACTTCTTAGTTTAACAAACTCATTTGCTCAGACCAAAACCATTTCGGGAAGGGTAACAGCTGCTAATAGTCAAGATGGACTACCAGCTGTCACAATTAGTGTTCAAGGCACTAAGACGGGTACACTCACTGATAATTCAGGAAAGTATTCGATTGCAGTGTCTGGTTCAAATGCAGTATTGGTATTTTCTTCTGTTGGCTATGTGTCATTAGAAAAAAAGGTGGGAACTCAACAGCAAATTGACGTACAGCTAGAAGCAGACATCAAGCAATTAGGTGAAGTGGTAGTGGTAGGTTATGGTACACAATCTCGTAAAAACTTAACGAGTGCTGTTTCTACCATTAAGCCACAAGATTTAAACCGAGGTGCTATCACTGACGTTGGTCAATTATTACAAGGACGTGTACCAGGGCTAAACATTTCAGCAAACGGTGACCCGAACGCAACGGCAGCAGTAGTATTACGTGGTGCGTCAACAATCAACAGTTCGCAAGGACCGCTTTATGTAATTGATGGAATTCCTGGAGCAGACATTTCAACAATCGCTCCAGATGATATTGCATCCATCGACGTATTGAAAGATGCTTCGGCAACGGCTATTTATGGTAACCGTGCAGCCAATGGGGTTATCATGGTAACAACAAGAAGAGGTAAAAATGGGGAGATGAAAGTAAACTATCATGGTTATGTCGGTCTTGAAAAAGTGTCGAGCCGTTTGAACATGATGGATGCAACGCAATTACGTGCTTTCTTGACAGCTAACGGACAGTCTTTTTCTCCAGCAGATGACAAAGGGGCAAACACAGACTGGCAAAGTGCGGTTCAGAAAAGTTCTGTAATTTCTCAAAACCATAACTTGTCGTTCAGTGGTGGTTCTGAAAAAGGAACTTACACAGCGAGTTTAAACTATACCGATAAGCAAGGTATTTTATTGGGTAGTTCATTGAGTCGTGTAATTGCTCGTTTGGCATTAGACCAATCAGCATTAAATGATAAAGTGAAATTTGGTTTGCAGGTTACGAACTCTAATAGTGTGGCAAATAATACGCCTCTACGAAATAATGTATTAGAGCAAATGATTACTCACTTACCTGTATCGCCCGTAAAAAATGCAGATGGAACGTATTTCGAAAACTTTACGAACACGGGGTATTTTAACCCGTTGGCTATGATTGAAAATGGTCAGGATAATACGAAAACAAATGTATTGACTGCAGCATTTACAACACAGGTGAAGTTACCATTTGGTTTGACTTATAATTTAAATCTTTCGTACCAGAATTTCACCATCTTACAAGGTGAGGCATATAGCAGTTATTATTCAAAATATAACAGTGCTAACTTCTACAATAATCCTGAGCCTCCAGCGGTGCATACCTTGTTAAACTTCGGTACAAATGGAATGGCTTCAAGAAAGTCGTATCAGAATACGAACAAATTGTTAGAAACATTCTTGTCTTGGAACAAAGAATTGGGTGATCATTCGTTAAACCTTGTATTGGGTTATTCTTGGCAAGGCAATACAATTGGAGACGGTTTCCAAATGTCAAGTACTAACTTCCCAGTGGATAACATTGGCTACAACAACTTTGCTTTGAGTAACCCGTATGCGATTTCTTCTTATCGTATCAACTTCGGTGCTGATGGTGTATATCAAGAAACACGCTTAATCTCAGATTTCGCTCGTTTGAACTATAATTTCAATGATAAATATTTACTTCAAGCATCGGTTCGTAGAGATGGAAGTTCAGTATTTGGAGATAACAATCAGTGGGGATATTTCCCATCGGTAGGTTTAGCTTGGAGAATTGACCAAGAAGGGTTTATGCAAAAACAAAGTTTGTTTAATGACTTGAAATTAAGAGCTAGTTACGGGGTAACAGGTAACTCATCTGGTTTCAATGCTTATACAGCTCAGTTTATGTCGGGTAGCTTAGGAACTTACTACTATAACGGAGTACAGACTGCGGCTTATGGCCCAACACAAGCAGCTAACCCAGATTTACAGTGGGAAAAAACAGCTACGTCTAACATCGGGGTAGATTTCAGTATATTAAAAGGTAAAATCAGTGGTACAGTAGAGGTATATGATAAAAACACCACAGGGATGATTTACTCGTACCGTGTGAACCCGATGCTTGTTCCTGTAGGAAGTATTATCTCGAACG
>JBMLRK010000131.1:0-6892 GCA_049241065.1 Spirosomataceae bacterium | reverse complement strand
TGTACAAATTCAAAACCAAGGATTACGACAAAGCCCAATACAAAAAAACTACCCGTTCCTGGGCCAAAGAAGCCGTCATAAAAACCAACGCTTAGTCCAATAAGCGAACCGTAGAGAAGCTGTTTCTGAAAAGTAAGTTGTTTGGACTGAAATGCTCCTAAATCTTTTTTGAAGAAAGTATAAATCGCAATTAAAATCAGGATTACTAAAATAAGGGGTTTCAAAATGGCAGTATTCATGTAACTGACCGTTTTTGCACCCGTAAACGAACCAATGAACGAGCAAGCCGAAATGGCGAACAAGAGTTTGATGTCAAAACGAATGCGTTTGGCATATTGATAGGCTGCAATGCTTGTCCCCGAAAGTGCCGCAATTTTATTTGTTCCAAAAATGGTGGCTAGAGGGGTGTTGGGTAAGTTAATGAGGAGGGCAGGGGTTTGAATCAATCCGCCTCCGCCTACAACCGCATCAATAAAGCCAGCGACAAAGGCCAAAAAACTAAGACATGAGAGGGTGAAAAGACCGTAGTCTGCGAGTAAGGTTGTTATCATAGATGGTATATTTGTTGGAAGTGTGGATGGTCTGTTTCTAGGGAAAACGAACTGACCATCTTACTAATATCTGAAAAAAAAGTGAATACTCATCTTTTAACAAGTCAGGAATATTCTATAGTGACTCTTTTTTAAGAGGATATACTTAACCTTTGCCATCCTAAGCATTCACTTTAAACGTCTCTAGTCAAGAAATCACGGTATTAAAACTTTTGATTAAATAAAAATTTCCGTTTTACTTTTAGGGTAGAATAAAGCATCTTTGTACCTTAAATCTAAATCAACATGAAACCCAAACACATCTACTTATTCGTTGCCTTACATTGCCTTCTTTATGCCTATCAATCTTCCGCTCAACAGAAAAACGTTGAGTACAATATGCGGATCATTTTGAAAAATGATTGGCCAGTAAAAGGCTTTTTATATCAAGTGACGGATAGTACAGTAACGATTTTACCCAAAGAGGAATTTCAAATTTTCCGTCTTCAAACAAGAGGATTATATAGTAAGGAAGAAGTTCAGAAGCTCACGAAGACGTTTGCCGTAAGCGAAATAGAAACCATACAGATACAAGAAGTGGCTCGCCATTGGAGTACTGTTGTAAAATGGGCAGGTATGGGGTTACTTGCGGGAGCAGCGATAGGCTTACCATTTAAGTACACACCAACTTCAGAATCCTCGAATCTAAGTATGGCACCAGTTACAGGGATAATAGGAACGGTGCTAGGAGCAGCAGTAGGGACAGTCATCAAAAGGCATAAACTGGTAAAGAGTCTGACTTTACATGGTTCAAAATCAATTTTCCAGCAATATAGAATAGAATTGGATAGCTTTTTATTTAGAGAAGAAGCTAAGTAAAGAATAATGTTGAATTATGAATTTTAAATTTTGGATTTAACAGATGGAGGTAAATGCCAATTTTAAATGTTGGGGTATATTTATTTTAAGAATCATGTATAAGTAATTGATTATCATTTTTCACATAACTATGTTTTCTCTGCTCCTATGTGGTTAAACATTTGGGTACTTACATAAATCAAAAAAGGCATTTGGTAGAAAAAACTAACTTCCTACCAAACGCCTTTTTAACGGAAATAAAAACCTCTTAGAATTAATTATTTCTTCACTGAATATTCCAACGTATTTACTCCGATTTTTCCCGTTGGTGCAATTCCTTGCATATTTACGTTGATTTTATTGGTGGCATCACTGTTGTAGAAACTAACGCTTGCTTTCCCATTGGCATCGGTTTTGACAACAGGTTGCCAGAAAAGAGTTGAACGGAAATCAGGTTTTTCAAAAATACTTGAAGGTAAATAGGTCGGAGCATAGAATTCCTTTGCTCTGGCATAGCCTACTTTTTTCAGCATCACAACGTTTGGTGAATCTTGGTTTGTATCCTTCGACCAGTCGTAGTTAGGGTTTCCACGTTTTGTTAAAATCGAAATACCTAATGCCGAACCTGTCGTGAAAGCCTCTCCATCTTTTAGGACATCCAAAAACTCAATATCACAAGGGTTAATTGTTTCCAGCATATCTTGCGTTACAGCCATTCCATCAATAAAGAAGGCAGGGGTGATATTTTGTCCACGAAAGACAACCGTTTCTTGCCCAGGAGCTCCTTGTATATTTACTCCTGCCACTCTACCAACTAGCATGGACATCACCGATATTGCTCCATCGCAAAGATGCTCTTCATCAATCGAAAAACGTTTTGATGGGGTTCTGTAATTGGTACGTGTGTCTCGTTGTACCGTAGCTTTTACAGTCACTTCTTGTAAGAGTTTCGATTTATTAAAAATAGACTTCTTTTCTAATTCTAAAGCCGCTCTGCTTTTGCGTAAAAATCCTGCAAACTCCTTGGCATTGGCATCGCTTAGGTCGATAGGCATGATATTTTTAGAAGGAACAATGGCAGGAATAGAATCTTTATCAAGTCTTAAAATGAGATTTTTCCCTCCTTTTTCTTTGGTTGCTTGCAAAAAGAGTGTCGTCGTATCAATGATGTTTAGGTTATAAAAAGCGAATCGTCCAAGACTGTCAGCTCCTTCAAAACGGAGACTACTTTTTTTCGTTCTGGAATCTTGAAACATCATCGTAATCGTCGTATTAGGCGATACTTTTCCATTCGGGCGTTTTGCTACTCCCGAAACAGAAAGCCCGTCTTCTACAAAGAAATTTACTTTAGGTTTTGTATTAGCATCTTGCCATAAATAACGTCTCCAGCCCTGAGCCATCATTAGCATATCCAATTTTAAGTTGGCTTCTGGGTCTGCCTCATTAAAATATGCTGATGGTTGCTCAATAAACCCTCTAATACTTGGTTCTGTGTAGTTATCTTCTCGTGGTGAAATATCCGAAGTCAAGAGCATATACGAAAGTAAATTTTGCGAATAAGCTTCGTGTAAAACCTGAGAAGCATCCGTCACCGATAGCGAAAATTCTCCCTGCACGGGTTTTCCCCCTGCATCAAGGGCTTCTACCGACAAAGTGACCTTTTCACGAGGTTTATACACCGCTTTATCTGTTTGTATGGTTAACTTTAATTGTTTTTTCTGTTTAATAAAAATCAAACGTTCGCACAAAGGTTCTGCTTTTTCGGTTAATAAGGTAATCGTCACAACGCCGTCGTCTTCAAATACACTTTTAGCAATATTCACTCCCTGATTAGCGTTCTTTTTTGGGATTTTACCAATAAAACAAATTTTAGAACGTTGCGATGCCACCAACAAGAGTGTCCCCGAAGTATCGCTACCCACAGCATTTTGTGACGAAATAAATACCTTCACTTTGTCTTTGTTTGCCAAAGAACTAACCGCTAAGGTATAGCCAGCATAAAGAGCTTTGGGCATTGTTCGTTTTATCCACGTTCCATCTAGTTTTTTGAGATAGGCAGTATAAGTTTTATTCGCTTCGGGTTTAAACTGAAATATGCCCATACCCAAATGAGTGGTATTGAAAAATACCGTACTATCGCCTTTATTGTCCAGAATAAACCCTGTAGTTTCCACCCCTTTTCCGAGTTTATTGATTGCCTTAAAAGCCACACGAGACTCTAGGTTCGTAACTAAATCACCTCCTTCGGGGAAGAAATTTACCTCTGCAATATCAATCGCCGTGGGGCTTATCCCCTCAGTATCATCCTCAATAGGCTTGAACGCCCAGATTTTGATTTTTTGATGAAAGAAAAACTCCTCCGAAAAATTACGCATATAATTGGTGTAAGCTCGCAATGCATAATTTCCCTGCACTAAGCTATCTGAGAGGGGAATATTACCAGTACCAGTACCCAAGACTGGAATACTCAAATGACGAATGAGTTTATTGGTTTCCAGATTTAATAAATCAACATATAAGACACGGCTTGCGGAGTCTATTTTATGAGTGGCGGCATCCTGTAAATAGGCCTTAAACCACAGGGTATCACCCGCTACATAATACGGCTTATCGAGATGAAGGAATACTTTTTCTTGAGGAAGAATACTACCTTTTTGTGCAGCCACACGGTACTGTAAACCACATAATGCGAGAAGCATCAGTAGAAGGAATTGCTTTTTCATTGGTTAAATTTGTTCTATAATTATTACAAGTATTTGTTATTCAGAGAGTTGGTTTTGATGTGTATTTAGAGTTAATCTATATGCTTCTAAATTACTTCTTTTTCATTTCATAAACAAAAAAGACCGCTTTCCTATTACGAAAAACGGTCTTTAAATCCACGGAAAAGCTAATTGAAGATTTAGTTTGAAATAGCGTTTTTGGTCTTAAATTACTAGTTCATAATTGGTACTTCGTCCACCTGATTCTTCCTGCTTTAAGATACCTTTCTCTATTAAATCTTTGACATCTCGAAGGGCTGTATCGGGGGAACATTTAGTTATCTTAGCCCATTTGGAAGTTTGTAGTTTACCGTCAAATCCATCGAATAGTTTATTGAGCATTAATCGCTGTCGGCTATTCAAGCTTGTTTCTTTGTGTTTCTCCCAAAATTCTGCTTTTTGAAGTATTTTTTCTAGCGTTACTTCCGTACTTTCCAAGGCATTATACAAACACGTCAAAAACCAAGATAGCCATGCTGTGATATCACCAGTGCTATACTGCACTTTTTGTAAAACCTCATAATAGTCCTTTTTCTCCAACAAGATTTGGTTCGATAGACTATAAAACCGTTGTGAACTATTTTCGGAACGAGCAAGCAACATATCCGAAAGTGTTCTGGCAATACGTCCATTCCCATCATCGAACGGATGAATAATAATAAACCAAAAGTGAGCAATGGCGGCTTTTAACACGTCATCTATTTCAATGTCACTATTGAACCATGCTAGGAATAAGTCCATTTCTTTTTTTACCACTTCAGCCGAAGGGGCTTGATAGTGTACCTTCTCTTTACCCATCGCTCCAGATACAATCTGCATTTCTCCATCTCGGTAGCTACCAGTAGCAATGCGGTGCATTCCGCTCCACCCTGTTGGAAACAAGGCTGCGTGCCACCCAAAAATCCTTTCTTCCAGAAGAGGGTCTTTATATTTTTGTGTTGCATCAAGCATCATTTCAACAATGCCCTCAACGTTTCTATCGACATGAACAATACCCGCATACTCTATCCCCAACCTTCTAGCTATGGACGAACGAACTTGTTCATAATTTAGGATTTCACCCTCTATTTCGGAGGATTTCAACACATCTAAGGTCAACGTTGAGAGCAGCGTTTCTTCCTTGAGTGAAAATCCGAGCGATCCCATTTTACCGAAAACCCTTCCTTGAAGATGCCTTACTTTCCCTAAAATCAAGGATACTTTTTTATCATCCCACGTAAATTCTGGCCATGCGTCGTATTCATAAATGTATCTCATCGCTATCCAATTTTAACTGTATGCGGTAAATATATAGATTATTCTCCGCATATTTAAGGGGAATAGGGTTGTTATTCTCCGCAATTGCTGTTTTATGCTGATAGAACGGATGCCAACGAGCTATTTACTAGTTTTGCATTTTTTCTCCATAGAATAAAACGATTTTTAAATCCACTAAAAACGTAATTGAAGATTTAGCTTAAAATACAGCTTATTATCTTTTTCTAAAATTAATTTCCCGAAACGATGGCGTGTCGTAGATGGTGTGTCTAACTTAATATGATTGTATAAATAGGACTTTAAACTTTCTAAATCAATGAGGTGAAAAGCAACTAAATCGCCTGTTTTCTTCATAATAATTGTCCCATTTGCTTCATAAGAGCCATCCCATTTTGTACCAGCAAAAAAGCCAAGGAGGTTATCTACTAATAACTTTTTGATTTTGCTTTCTAAAAAAGCTTTATCGGGGTAACGAATTTCTTGATACAACTCTTGTTTTTCATGTAAATAATCAACGATTTCACGGACTGAGGAAATGCGTTTTTTATAAAATGCTAGTAAAACATGACCGATGATTTGCGGCATATTTGAGTCAACCATTCTAAGATTATAGTCCATCGTATCTTTTTCTGGACCAATATAGTTTAGTTTACCTCCATGAGCCTCAATGAACGCTAATCTATCTTTTAATTTAGTCTTTGTGTCAATGGCATTAATTTCGTCGATTTTATCTTTGTGTAGATTTTCTACTTCAAAAATGAAATTGGTTGTTCCAGAAGCATTGAGCAGGGTTGGGCTATTTCCTAAGTATGATTTTATGCCAAAGCCTTCTTCTTTTTTGACGATATTTTCTATCTTAATATCCAGTAGAATATCTGCTTTCTGTGAGCTATTACCTCCTTTTACAATCGTAAACCCTAGTTCGTTTTGAATTACTTCAAATCCCGATTTGTTAATGCTATCGTTTCCACTCTTAATACTTGTAATTAAGTTATTTAAGATGGCTGGGCTAATTAGAGATTCAATGTTAATATTCCGAGTCTCCTGTGTTTTCTTGGTAATTACTTGAATGTCAGTGTTATTTAATGGAAGGTATTCATAGTCTAAATTATGAGTACTAATTTTGGTGACATCAAAATAATTGCCAGTGGGAACAAGGTCTGCATCAGCAAGGCTAATTTTTTGTTCGAGTAACAGCTTAATAAACACAAGTAATTCCGTCCATTCGCCTTTGTTTTTTGTTTTATTCATCGAGGTATCATTCGTTAAACTTTCCATATAGGTTATTACATTATTGCCTACGGCTTGCACAGCATCAACCGCTACACTGTTGCCCAACTGTTTAATCGCTTGTGTTGGGCTTACTGGAAATTCAAAATCTTCTGGAAACCCCTGCATCATTCGAGCTTCTATGTAAGATAACTTTCTTACAACACCATCCACTAAATAGGCATCCCAATTTCTCCTGTCGGTAATATCCGAACC
>JBMLRK010000130.1:0-11131 GCA_049241065.1 Spirosomataceae bacterium | reverse complement strand
TGGATTATTGGCAAGTTTGTCGGTGTGTCTGTCATAAAAATGCCAATATAGGCTGTTGAAGGGACAGGCGTTTTTTCCTATTTTTTGGGTATAATCATAGTGGCAGTTACCGCAATAATGCCCCATTTTATGGATGTAATTGGCGGAGGATACATACGGTTTTGACCCCACAATGCCTCCGTCTGCATATTGGCTCATGCCTCTGGTATTGGTTATTTCAACCCATTCGATGGCATCAATATAAACGCCCAGATACCAGTTATCCACTTCGTCTGGATGAATACCTGCCAAGAGCGAAAAGTTGCCAATGACCATAAGTCGTTGAATGTGATGGGCATAGGCCAACTGTAAACTTTGTCCGATTGAGTGACTAAGACAATTCATTTTTGTCTGACCATTCCAAAACCATGCGGGAAGTTTTCGGTCATGATTTAAAAAGTTTAGACTCGCAAATTCAGGCATTTTTGCCCAATAAATACCTCGAACATATTCTCTCCAACCAATAATTTGTCTGATAAATCCCTCAATCTGAGCAATTGTGACCCGTTCTTGATTTTCCTGCCAGAAGGCGATGGCACGATTGACTACTTCCAGCGGACTCAGTAGTTTTATATTCAATGAAAACGACAGCCTTGAGTGATAAATAGACCAATAAGATGGGTGCATGGTGTCTTCAAATATGCCGAAAAATTCTAAGCAGTTGACCACAAAGAAGTCTAATAGTTGGAGGGATTCTTCCCGATTGGTAGGCCATATAAACGCCTTCGGATTTACCTGCCCTATGGTTTGAACCCCTTGTTCTTTCAGGAGTGAAGCAAGTGAACTTACCTCTTTATCGAAGGTAAGCGGTTCAACAGGTCTGTGATTGTTAGGCAGCTTTTTTCGGTTGTCTGCATCATAATTCCATTTTCCCCCCAAAGGTTCACCACCATCCATCAGGATATGGTGTTTTTTCCGCATCATGCGGTAGAAGTTTTCCATCAAAAAGGTCTTTTTACCTTTAAAAAAAAGCAGGAATTCTTCTGGAGAAATCATGAAATGCTCGGTAGTATAGCAAGATGTTTGCAGGGTACTAGGTTGACGTGCAACAAATTCTTTTAATTGAAGGTCGAGCCGAAATTCGTCGGGTTGTTGGTATTCAAAAGCGTTGATAGACAAGCTTGAAATGAGTTCTTCTAGGTTGCTAGTCAGCGATTGATGATTTTTTTCGTTATCTAATTCAAGGTAAATGACCTGATGCCCTTTATTCCGTAATTCGTCCGCAAAACTACGCATTGCCTGAAAAAAAGCGAGTACTTTTTGAATATGGTGATTTACATAATCCGTTTCTTGCCGTATTTCCATGATTACGTAGAAAACCAAATCATCCGTTTGACTGAACCAAGAATGTTGGATATTAAGCTGGTCGCCCAAAATTAAGCGTAGTGTTCTTTTCATCTAGTTATCGTTATCTTATTGAAATAACAATTCACCGATATAAATGTTTGCTGATGTATTTTTGCTTTGCTGGACGAGATTTGTAATCGACCTTAACAACTAGATAAGGACACATCCTTCTCAACTTTTTGTAACTTCGTTGATTATCCAAAACAAATCCCATTTATGAAAAACGTCTTTTTAGTAGCCCTTTGTCTTCTGTTAGTGGAGGCGAAGGCTCAACAGGTACAACAATGGCTTACCAAAGCGGATAAGTCGGTGTTATTTCAACCACTGTCCGAAAAACCTGTATTTGGAGCTATTTCAACGGTTTTACCCAGTATTTATGTCGATGATACCAAACGGTTTCAGCAAATGGATGGCTTTGGTTTTACGCTTACGGGTGGGTCGGCAATGTTGCTTCAACAAATGAAAGCGGAGGAACGAGCCAATTTGTTGAAAGAACTCTTTGCAACGGATAACAACAATATCGGAGTAAGTTTTTTACGCATTAGTGTGGGAGCATCTGACCTTGACGACCGTGTATTTTCGTACGATGACCTTCCTGCTGGACAGACGGATTTATCTCTCTCAAAATTTAGTTTGGCAAATGACCAAACCTATCTGATTCCTGTCTTAAAGCAGATTTTAGCGATTAATCCGAAGGTGAAACTATTGGCTTCCCCGTGGTCGCCACCAACATGGATGAAAACCAACGGGGCATCCAAAGGAGGGAGTTTAAAACCTGAATACTATGATGTATATGCTCGCTATTTACTTCGTTATGTACAAGAAATGAAAAAAGAAGGGATTATAATTCACGCCTTAACGATTCAGAATGAACCACTTCACCCAGGGAATAATCCAAGTTTATTGATGCCTCAAGATGAACAAGCGATGTTTGTCAAAAAGAGTTTAGGCCCTGTTTTTCAGAAGGCTCATGTTGCTACAAAACTCATTGTTTACGACCACAATGCCGACCGTCCCGATTACCCGATTAGTATTCTTAATGACCCCGAAGCTAGAAAATACCTAGATGGTTCCGCCTTTCATCTATACGGAGGTTCGGTGGAGTCTATCCGAGATGTACACGAAGCTCACCCCGATAAAAACCTGTATTTTACCGAACAATGGATTGGTGCTCCTGGGAATTTTGCGGGTGATTTAGCTTGGCATACCAAAACCCTAGTCATTGGGGCGAGTCGCAATTGGTGCAAAACCGTGTTGGAATGGAACCTGGCGGCAGACCCTCAGCAAAACCCGCATACCGAAGGAGGATGTACTGCCTGTTTGGGTGCTGTAACGATTGGTGAAAGCGTTGTTCGGAATCCTGCCTATTATATCATAGCTCATGCTTCCAAATTTGTGCGTCCTAATTCGGTACGTATTGCCTCTAACGTTACGATGGGTTTACAAAATGTAGCCTTCAAAACTCCAGCGGGGAAAACCGTGCTGATTGTGTTGAATGAAGGCGATAAAGCTCAAGAATTCAACATTCGCTATCGGAATAAACAAGTGAAAACTTCGTTAGAAGCAGGAGCAGTGAAGACGTATGTGTGGTAATGGTACGATTTTTATCGTGAACAAGGTCTAGTTCATTTCGGAATAAGGTAATAAATTACTAAGACTAGTTAATAAAATGTATCGGTTCAATAGTGCAAGTACCAAGATATTAGTAAATTCACAAGGGTTTAAGTTTTAGTTCACACCTTATTCGACCTTTCATTCTCAATCTAATGGAAGTTATACAAAACTTAAACTTCTGATTCGATTCGTTGATGAATAAGTGCTGACTTATCAAAATTTAGTTGATGAATGATTATGAGAAAAACATACTATATCCTCCTTTGTAATTTATTGATATGTTTTCTGTTGACTTGTTGTCAAAAGAAAACGGAAAAGAATTTTCACATTGGTTTTGCTCAATGCAATACCAATGATAGTTGGCGACAGACCATGTTACAGGGTATGGAACGAGAACTTTCCTTTAATTCTAACATTGAAATGGAGGTGGCCGACGCAAAAAGTGATTGGAAATTGCAGGAAGCACAAATTAATACCTTCATTAAAGACAAGGTTGATTTATTGATTGTATCTCCTTTAGAAAGTACCTTGCTCGTACCCGTAATTGAAAAAGCGTATGCAGCAGGAATACCCGTTTTGATTATTGATAGGCGTATTGAATCCGATAACTATACCGCTTTTATTGGTGCAGAAAATTTGCTCGTAGGTCAAAATGCAGGGATGTATGCCGATGTACTTTTAAAAGGAAAAGGGAAGGTATTAGCAATTGGACAGGGGCCAACGTCTGGCCCGACCATAGATAGAAATGCAGGTTTTCAACAGGCCATTCGCCAATTTCCTAATATTACGTTCCAAAATACGATCTGGGTTAAAGACGGACATTTTCCTGATAGTCTGATTAACTATTTAAAACTCCATGCTGATATAGACTTGATTTTTGCACATAATGATCGCTTTGCCTTGATAGCCTATCAGGTTTGTGCTAAATTAGGATTGAGCGAGAAGGTGAAAATCATTGGAGTAGATGGATTAGGAGGCGTGAATGAAGGCTTAGATTTAGTAGAAAAAAGAAAGATAAATGCCACAATGCTTTATCCTACGGGAGGGGAGGAGGCCATACAATTGGCTGTGAAAATCTTAACTAAAAAGCCGTATGTGAAGGAAAATAGGCTTTTTACCACCGTCATAGATCCTAATAATGTAGCTATTATGTTGGCACAGGCTCAAAAGATTACTGTGCAACAAGTTGCTATTAATCGTCAGACGAATAAAATTGAAGAGTTGACTCGCACGTACTCTTTCTTACAACATATTACCTATTTTATCAGTATTTTATTGGTCATATTACTGATACTCGGAGGGTTTATCTTGGGGCTTTATCGGAGTAAACAACGTGCCAATCAATTATTAGAGGAACAGAACTTGGCTATTATCGAGCAACGAGATGAGATTACTCGCATCTCGGAATTAGCCCAAAAGGCTAATGATGAGAAAAATCGCTTTTATTCCTATCTCTCCCATGAATTTAGAACGCCTTTAAGCCTTATTCTGACCCCTGTCGAAGATATTATTCAGAGAAAATTGGATGTAAAGGAGGTGCGAAGTACCTTACAATTAGTGCATAAAAATGCTCATCGCTTGTTGCGTTTAGTCGATCAGCTTTTAGATCTTCGTAAATTTGATGCGGGTAAAATGAAAGCACACTTGACTGAACAAGATTTAGTAGCGTTCATAAAAGAGATTGTCTCAGACTTTAAATTAAAAGCCAAAAATCAGCAAATTGACCTTCAGTTTATTTCACATGTAAATGAAGTACCCTTTTGGTTTGATCTGGAAAAACTAGATAAAATTATATTTAACCTAATTTCGAATTCCTTTAAATATACACCCCCAGGCGGCATGATTCACATTACGCTTTTGAAGAATCTTGATAAGGTGGATATTCTTGTGGCAGATAGTGGTACAGGCATGACAGAAGCTGAAAAAAATCGTGCGTTCGACTTATTTTATCAGGGACATCAGACAAATAAGCACTTGGGAACTGGGTTAGGCTTGGCACTTTCAAAAGAATTTGTGCTGTTGCATAATGGTACCATTGAGTTGACTTCTGAAAAATGGAAGGGGACGACCTTTAAAATTAGTTTACCCATTGTTAAGCCTACGTCTATTGAATGTGAAGCTGCGTTAAATCAGCCTTTTGTAAGAGAATCAATAGAAGATAGTACGCCAGACTATATCAAAAATGATGATTTGTCGGTGAATACAATCCTCTTGGTAGAGGATAACGAAGAACTGAATTTTTATTTGAGACAAAAGTTATCACCGTCCTATTCTGTTGTCTCTACGGAAAGTGCTGAACAAGGATGGGTGGAAATCCTAAATAACATTCCTGATTTAATAATTTGCGATGTGATGTTACCTGAGATGGATGGTTTTTCGTTAACTAAAAAAATTAAAGAAGATTTCCGTACCTCGCATATCCCTGTTGTATTGTTGACGGCTAAAGAACAGGTCGAAAGTCAGCTAGAAGGCATGAATGCAGGTGCAGATGACTATGTGATAAAGCCTTTTAATTTATTGCTATTAGAAAAAAAGATAAAAAGTTTGTTGGACAACCGAGAACGAATGCGTCGTCGTTTTTCGAGTGAAGTGACCAATCCGAGCAACATTCAAAAAGGAGAACGCAAGTTTTTAATTGAATTTGAACTCTTGATTGAAAAACACATAAAAGATAGTACACTTTCGGTTGAAAAACTGAGTCAAGAATTAGGGATGTCGAGGGTGCAACTTTTTAGAAAAATTTCAGCACTGACAAGCAAAAATGTTACCGATTACATTGCTGATTTTAAATTATTGAAAGCGAAAGCTCTATTGAAAGAATCTAGTAAAACAATTGCAGAGATTGCTTATGAGACTGGCTTTAATACTCCAAGCTATTTTACAGCCTTTTTTAAGCAGAAAACAAATCAAACTCCAACCGATTGGCGGAATTCATGATGTATCAAAATAATAAAATATGTATCATTATTGCTATAGTGAATTTATTTTTTTTAAAATAACTCATTGATAATCAGTGTTTTGTGAAGGTGTATCAATATTGTTATTTTTTGTAAAAAAAGCGACATTTTTAAGTAGATATACTTATTATCTTCGTGTATTAAAAACATCGTAGATACTACGATACTCCCTTCCTTACTTAAACATATATGTGATTATCAGGATCACTAACGAAGGCTCTTGTTCTACTTGAATACCGCCAAATTTCAAGTATGAAACAAACCTTCGAGTTTGGATAAAACCTTTTGAGTAGCTGGTAGCGTTTTCCTTTTCCCTAGCCCATACAACAGCTTGGATACGCTATCGTTCAATTGGATAAATCCATAGGAAATAATGTGGTAGAAACACGTCAGAAACTGATGCTTGTATCTACCACATTTGTTTTTGTAGGGAACTATATTAAATAATTGTTATCCTTTTATGAAAGGTATTAAATCCAACGAGCAAAGCAGAACTTTGTTTCTTTTAATTGGAACTTTGCCTTTGCCATGAACTATTTTATCCCTTTCTTACTTGCTCTTTTTTCACTTCTGTCTATTGATACCCCTCTTTTTGCACAACAAGAACATTTAGAAGATGCGATTTTTACGTCGGAACAAGAGCCGAGCAAACGCTTATTGCAGTTGAAAAACAAGTATAGCGATGCTCTCGAACATCATCAGACCTTAGAAGCTGCTCAAGCCTTACAACAAATGGGGCTTTTGTGTTTTCATGTGGGACATTATCCGCAAGCCTTAGATTTTTATTTGCAAGCCGATAAACTTTTTAAAAGTACGGATTCCGATTTATTAAGAGCCAATAATCTAAACGATTTAGGTTTACTTCATTATTTCAATCGAAATCCAGTCTTAGCAAAACAGTATTACGAAGAAGCATTACACCTTTTCGAAATCCATCATGACCATTTGGGCATTGCCATAACACTCGGAAAAATTGGACATCTTTTTGAGAAACAGGAAAACTATAAGCAGTCCTTATCATTTCAAAAACAAGCAATTCAGCATTTTACACAAATCAATAATCAAACGGGAATCGCTAAGATTTATGAAAATTTAGGAAGTATTTTTGAAGATTTAAGCCGCTACGATTCTGCTAAATACTATTTTTCTAAATCTTTAGCCATTAACGATGAGCAACATGACGAAGTAGCTAAAATTGAAGTGTTGAATAATATTGGCGATATACTTCGTAAAACGGGAAAACCTCAAGAAGGTCTAACTTATTCTAAAAAGGCCTTGACTCTTGCTAAAAAGTACCACGAAAAATACCAAGAAGCCAGTGCTTATCGTGATTTAGCCAGAACCTATAATTTGCTTGGTCGAAACGATAGTGCTTATTTTTACTTAGAGATAAGTCGGAAAATGACCTTGGATATTTATTCCGACCAGAACAATCAGAAGATAGCCATGATGCAAGTGATTTATGACATTACAAAGAAAAATAACGAGATAGAACGCTTGAATAACGACAGTAAAACCAATAAAATCATTGGCTTTGCCATTACGATTGTGATGGTTCTTTTGGCAATTCTCGGAGGGGTGATTATCAATAAACAACGCATGTATATTCAAAACGAGCGTTCGGTAAGTGAGCAGAAACAAAAGGTTTTTGAAAAAGAACAGGAACTCGTTCAAGTAGCTTTGCGAAACAGGCAGTTGGAAGAGGAACAGTTAAAACAAGAACTTGAAATTAAATCAAGAGAATTGACTACGCACACGCTGCACATTATTCAGAAAAATCAGGTTTTGGAAAAGCTGTATCAACGTTTGGAGGAAATCAGTAAGGATGATCGAAAAAATACGCAAAAGAATATCCAGAAAATCATGCTCGAAATTCAAGATAATTTTAATCATGACCAACATTGGGACGAATTTCGACAAATTTTTGAACAGGTTCACGGAACATTTTTAGAAAAAGTAAAAGCCAGTTCTGAAAACCTTACCGCTAATGATTTACGCTTGATTGCCCTCTTGAAAATGAACTTAAAATCGTCAGAAATTGCATCCTTATTAGGTATCTCTCAGGATAGTTTACGAGTAGTTCGTTACCGACTTCGTAAAAAACTGAATATGGAGCAAGGGGATAACTTAGCCAGCTTCATGCAAAACTTGTAACGGTAAAATAACGATAACAATTTGATAATATTCGATTGTAAATTTGCAATATACTGTATATCAATATGTTATATATTTTTTATTTGGTGTGTTGCTTTTTTGTTAACGGTGTTTGTAACGCAGTTTCCTTTTTGTAACGACAACGATTTGGAAATTTTTGAATACTGTGATAATCTTTGTCCCATCAAACCGATGGGGCTTTTTTTATGAACAGACTTCAGTGGGCAACTTACATTTCAATCAATTATGTATAAAAGTTTAATAGTTTTCTTGTTACTATCCTTCCCATTATTTGCTGGTTCTAATGCAGATAATACGCTCAAAGGCTTTGTATTTGACAAAGATTCGGGAGAACCGTTGGTGGGGGCGTATGTACGTATCGACAAAAGCAATGTGTACGCCATGACTGGCTTGGATGGTTCTTTCAGTTTAAAACATCTTGAAAAAGGAAAACACTTTTTAGTGGTAAGTCATGTAACGTATCAATCTTTTAAGGAGGAAGTAGTAATTAATTCGTCCCTACAAACACTGACCATTCGATTAGAAAATAGTAATCTTCAAGAATTAGCGGAAGTCCAAGTCGTAGCATCTACGGATAAATCATCTGAAAATTCAGCTCGAAAATCTGAACGCAATGCCAATCAATTGATGAATATCGTTTCGGCTAAAGCCATTGAAATTTCACCAGATTTAACGGTTGCCAATTTGATTCAACGTGTTTCGGGAGTTTCCATCGAACGCAATAGTAATGGAGATGGTCAGTATGCTATTTTGAGAGGAATGGATAAGCGTTATAATTACACATTGGTAAATGGAATTAAAATCCCAAGTCCAGATAACAAATATCGTTACGTGCCTTTGGATATTTTCCCGTCTGATTTATTGAGCCGTTTGGAAGTAACCAAAACCCTAACGCCCAATCTGGAAGGTGATGCAGTAGGTGGTGTCGTAAACATGGTGATGAAAGATGCACCTACGGAATTAGAAATTAAAGCGAACTTGGCTTCGGGTTACAATGAACTGTTTTTGCATGACGGTTTTGCCAGTTTCAATAAAGGGCAAGTGGCTACGAAATCTCCCTACGAACTCAATGGAAACTCTTATTATGCGACTCCAAACGATTTTTCAAAAGCAACAACTGCCGTCAAAACGCAACAGCCATCGCCGAATATTGTGGGTGGTTTATCCATCGGGAATCGCTATGTTCATAACAAATTAGGGGTCATTTTAGCATTGAGTTATCAGCATACCAACCGTGGTAGCAATAGTAGTTTTTATTCTTCAACGGTTTATGATACCGAACGAAGCTCTCGTATTACGGGACTCTCTGAACGCAAATTTTCAGATCAGCAAGAGCGTTTAGGAGTGCATTTAAAATTGGATTATCGTCTGAATGCCAAGCATAAATTTCAGTGGTATAATGCTTATATGAACCTTCAGAATAGTCAGGTTAGAGAAACCAGAACAACGGATTTCTCCAATGGCGGGTATGACCCCGTTTTAGGAAATGCAGGTCTAAGTTTTGCTACTCGTTCTCGATTAACTCAGCAGCAAATTATGAACAGTACCTTACAAGGGAATCATAGATTGTTAGACAAATTGACCTTTGACTGGTCAGCTGTGCTTTCTTCTGCCACGAATGCTACGCCTGATAATACTTCGATTACGGTTTTAGGAACTCGTAAAAACTTCGTCGAAACAAAGACGTATGCTTCTCAAATGACTCGTCGTTGGGAACATAATTCAGATAACGACTATGCAGCTTATTTGAATTTGGTATATCTAACCAAGTATCAGGGTAACAGTCTTGAACTGAGTACGGGAGGTTTGTATCGTAACAAAAAGCGAGACAATTTTTATAATAATTACCAGTTTCAACCAAGTAATTTATACGCTCTTTATGGTAAAGATTTTACTGCTAATGAAGACCTTACGTGGAACTTGAATAACCCAAGAGGTTCGGTGGCTTCTGCGTTAACGTATAAGGCATCAGAACAAATTGTTGCGGAATATGTCATGGCAAAATTGCAACAGCAAAAACTACAAACCATTGCAGGTGTACGTCTGGAACATACGAATCAAGGATACGAAATGCTTTTCCCTTTGGGTGAATCAAAACCAACGGGTAATCAGATTTATACCGATATATTACCAAGTGTGAATGTTAAATATAATTTAAACGCCAAACAGGTACTTCGTGCTTCGTACTTCCGTTCGATTAACCGCCCAGGTTTCTTTGAAATCGTGCCAGGGAAAGTCGTAAACGAGGAGTTTCAAGAACGTGGAAATGCTGATTTAAAACGTGCTATTGCCGATAACTTTGATATTCGCTACGAACTATTACCCAATCCGTCTGACCAATTGTTAATGGGAGTCTTTTATAAATTCATAAAAGACCCCATTGAATACGCCCTCAACGTGGATGAAACTCGTGGACAAGATGTCTATTATGCACCAGGGAATTATGGAAATGCCTCTAATTTTGGACTGGAACTGGATTATATCAAATACATTAAAAACTGGGGAATCAAGGCAAATTATACTTATACCAATTCGTCGATTACTACCCAAAAAATCATTCGTGAACGCAATGCTAACGGGGAACTCTATACAAAAAATGTAGCTCAAACTCGTCCTTTGTACGGACAGTCGGCTCATATTGGAAATATAACGTTGCTTTATAAAGATACCAAAACAGGCTGGGATGCCCAGTTGGCGGCCTCTTATACAGGCGAGCGAATCAATACCGTTTCTCAATTTTTAGATAATGACCTTTGGCAGGAAGCCTTTATCCAAATGGATGCCTCGTTGGAAAAGAAAATCGGTACAAGTTGGGTGATTTTTGTCAAAGCGAATAATTTGTTAGACACCCCTTTACGAGTTGTCATTAAAAATACAAACCCCATAAATAACGACATTAATCTGGATACTCGTAACGCCAACAGCACACTGATTCGTCAGGATTATTACAAACGCTCCTTCGTAGTGGGGCTTCGTTTCAAATTGTAAAAGTCGCAATT
>JBMLRK010000129.1:0-5201 GCA_049241065.1 Spirosomataceae bacterium | reverse complement strand
AAAAATTAAATCATTGGGAATATCTTGAGGAATAATAATCTTTCATCTCCTCTCATTAAACGCTACTTTTATTCCTAGTCCAATCAAGGCTGTACCACAAAGCTTATGTAAGTAGCTAGAAAATCGGGGATTTTGGTTTAATTTGGCGAAGAAGGCTGCTGAAAAACTAACCAAAATAAAAGACCAAATCGTTGCTGTGGTAATAAAGGTTGTACCTAATGCCAAAAAAGGAAGTACAGAATCTTGCTTGGAAGAATCAATAAATTGAGGAAGAAAAGCGATGAAAAAAAGCGCAACTTTCGGGTTTAGTACATTCGTCAAAATCCCATCTCGATAAATTTTCCAGTAATTGACCATTTGCTTTGTCTCCTTCGTCTGCGAAGTTGCTAACTGAGATTTGTCGGTTAGCATTTGATAACCCATATAAAGTAAATACACTGCCCCGACGTACTTGATGACATTGAAAAGGATAATCGATTTCGCTATGATAATAGAAAGTCCGAACGCCGCCAAAAGCGTATGAATTACGCTGCCTGTGCTGATTCCTAGCGTCGAAATAATACCTGCTTTTTTCCCTTGTCCAATACTTTTGGTCAAGATAAAAATAGTATCGTTGCCTGGGGTGAGATTTAATAAAATGCCTGTTAGTAAAAACGTCTCAAAGTGGATAATTCCTTGCATCGTAGTCGGGGATAATCGTTTTACTTCTTTAAGCAAACTACCTATTTTACCCTAAAATTCCAACTTATTTTTATGGTAAACTCGTTCCTAATTCTTTTATAAATTCAATATATAAGGTTGGATGTGCCATAATCCAGCGATAAATCATTTTATCAGAAGCCTTTTTTGAAAATGCATGACAATTGTTTTTTTAAAATTAACATGTAGATAATTTTTGGGTAATGAATTTCCCTCTTTTGAATAAGGATTTATACTTAATTAAACCCAATTTAATAACAAAATAGTGATTAATGTTAACAAATTGTCTCCAATGTTAAGTAAATATTAACAAAATAGAAGTATTGTTAATACTCTGTTCACTTTATGGGAATGATTAGATAATATTCGGGTAATACCTTTGCAAAGTCAAGTTTAGAGACAGTTTATCAAAGAATAACACTATGCAACGCAATTATCTATTCAGTATTTTATTTCTTCTCCTTACTTCATTTGTGAGCTTTTCGCAAACAGGTAGTATTCAAGGTACTTTGGTGGATGCCAAAACAAATGAGCCAATGTTAGGAACGGCGGTTCGTATTAAAGGCCTTCAAATCGGTACACAAACAGATGTATCAGGTAACTTTATTCTTGCAAGAGTTCCAGCGGGTGTACATACGCTTGTATTCAGTTTTGTAGGTTATACTTCAAAAGAAATTCCGAATGTTCGAGTAGAAGCTGGTAAAACCTCCATCGTTAGCACAAATATTCAAGAAGCCAATACGACTTTAGATGCTGTTGTGGTGAAAGGATACAAAAACAAAGGAACAGAAGTCTCTGTTATTACGGAGGTTAAAAAAGTAGAGCAGATTGCGGTGGGTATTTCTTCGCAACAAATTCAAAAAACACAAGATCGTGATGCTTCGGCAGTGGTTCGTCGTGTTCCAGGTGTTTCTATTCAAGACGATCGTTTTGTGATTGTTCGTGGCTTAAATGAACGTTACAATACAGTAATGTTAAACGATGCCATTACTCCTTCTACAGAAGTAGATACAAAAGCATTCTCTTTCGATTTGATTCCTTCATCAGCGATTGACCGTATGCTGATTTTCAAATCAGGTTCAGCTGATCTTCCTGGCGAGTTTGGTGGAGGTGTAATTAAAATTTACACAAAAACGATTCCTGATGCCAACTCGTTTACTGCTGGTTTTTCAGTAGGATATAGAGATAATACGACCTTCCAAACAGCTACTAATTATAAAGGAAGTTCAACAGATATGTTGGGTTTCGATAATGGTAATCGTTCGTTACCAGCTGGAATCCCTGCTACAAGCACCATTCTTTCTGGAGCTAACACAAGTGCTGTCGTAAATGCTTTTAAGGCAATGCCTACTTACTATAGCTTGAGTAATTTATCAGTTTTACCAGATTTTAGAGCAAATCTTGGACTTAATCGTCGTTTTACTGTTGGCGGAATTGAAATTGCGACTATCAACTCAGTCAATTATAGTTTCACACATCAACGCACTCCTAACATAGAATTCTATCGTTATGCCTTCAATGCCGATGCAGCTACTAACAAAAGTGAGAAAGAGTTTGCTTATACTGATAATGGATACAGCGAAAATGTTCGTGTAGGTGCAATGTCTAACTGGGCATTTATCTTGAGTCCAGCTCATAAAATAGAATTCCGTAATCTATTTAACCAATTAGGTTCTAAAGAAACGGTATTAAGAACAGGTTATAACAATAACAACGTAGAATTGAAAAACTATTCAATGACTTACGAACAGAAAAGTATTTATTCTGGTCAATTGAGTGGTACACATGAGTTGGCTGAACGTTCAAAGTTAACTTGGACAACTGGTTATGGTTATACGAATCGTCAAGAACCTGATAACCGTCGTTTTACATCGAGCCGTACGTTGGGTTCAACGGATGCTTTTGTGATTAATGTTCAGCAATCGCAAAGTCCAACGTTACAGCAAGCAGCTCGTTTTTATTCGTCATTAACTGAAAATGTAATCTCTGGTAAAATTGATTTTGAACAAAAATTAGGTAAAGCGGATGCAGAAGATGCTGAATTAATCAAGCTACGTGCAGGAACTTATTTAGAGAAGAAAGATCGTAGTTTTGCTGCTCGTTGGTTTGGTATTGTAAATGCAAATAACGTAGGAGAAGCAATTTTGACGGCAGCTCCAGAGGCATTTTTTGATGTGTCAAACTTGTCACCAACAGGGTTATTTTACAACGAAGGAACAGGCTATGAAGATTCATACAAAGCTCGTAATGAGTTATATGCAGGTTATGTAAACGCTTTTGTACCATTTACGAAGAAATTCAACGCCTCATTTGGTTTGAGAACGGAAAGTAACCGTCAGCAATTAGTAACGTTAAAGCGTGGTAGTGGTGAGCGTTTAAGTGTAGATAGACCTTTAGTAAGTTGGTTACCTTCAGCTACGTTGTCATACAAGTTGAACGAAAAAAATCAGATTCGTGCCGCTTATAGCCAGACTGTTAACCGTCCAGAATTTAGAGAATTAGCACCTTTCCCTTATTATGACTTTAACTATGATGTTACAAGAGTGGGTAATGCTGACTTAAAAACGGCTTCTATTGCTAATTATGACTTACGTTATGAGTTTTATCCTTCAGAAAGCGAAATTATCTCGATTTCAGGTTTCTATAAACAATTCACTAATCCGATTGAAGCAAGAATCTTAAATGCAGGTTCAGGGATTGCTTTTGGAGTTGGAAATGCTGAGTCAGCATTTAGCCGTGGAATTGAATTGGAAATGCGTAAATCGTTGAAAGGACTTACGAACATGAAAGCAATTGATAATTTAACCTTATTGTTGAATGCTTCTATTATTGACTCTGACGTAAAAACAGGCTTCTCTGGACAATCATCAGACAGTCGATTCTTACAAGGTCAGTCTCCTTATTTGATTAATGCAGGCTTATATTATAATGACGCTGATCGTGACTTCTCTGTTAATATTTTGTATAACGTAGTAGGGCAACGTATTTTCTTGGTAGGTGATGGCGTAGTATTCCCGACCGTGTATGAATTGCCACGTAACGTGATTGATTTGAATTTAACAAAAGCAATTGGTTCGCATTTAGAATTGAAAGTGGGTATTCAAGATTTGTTAAATCAACCGTTCCGCTTCTATAATGATACGAATAACGATAAGGCAATTGATACAAATGTGGACGATATTTTCAGAACATACAAACGTGGAACATCATCTACCATCGGTATTAACTACAAATTCTAATAGCATAAAATGACTTTACGGTGTATTTCTGGAAGTTTTCTTCTAGAAATACCCATAACAATAACATTAAAATGAAGACATTACATAAATTATTCATTCTTTCAGCATTAACATTCGGTACGGTTGCTTGCGGAAAATTAGAAAATGATTTTCAAGAACCTACTCCAGTTTCTAGCCGTGAATCGGTCGTAATTAGTGGGTCAATTTCTCAAAACACGACTTGGACTGCGGATAAAAAATATTTGTTAAGTGGTTTTGTATATGTAGAAGCAGGTGCAACGCTTACGATTCAGCCAGGAACAATTATTAAAGGAGATTTACCTACAAAAGGCTCGTTAATCATCAAACCTGGTGCAAAAATTATTGCAGAAGGTACAGTGGACAAACCAATTATTTTCACCTCTAACCAAGCAGCAGGAAATCGTAAAGCAGGTGACTGGGGTGGATTGGTGATTTTGGGTAAAGCAAAAGTAAACAAGACCCCAATTACGATTGAAGGCGAAAATACTACCACTTTTGGAGGAGATAACGATGCTGATAACTCTGGAATTTTAAAATACGTACGTATTGAATTTGCTGGTGTAGCCTTTGAGACAGATAAAGAAGTTAATGGATTGACCTTAGGAGCGGTAGGTTCGGGAACTAAAATTGATTACGTACAAATTTCTTATTCAGGTGATGATGCCTTCGAATGGTTTGGTGGAGCAGTAAATGCAAAACACTTAGTTTCATACAGAACTCTTGACGATGATTTTGATACGGATAATGGTTTCTCTGGTAAGGTACAATTTGCTGTAGCATTGCGTGACCCATCGGTTGCAGATCAGTGTAGTTGTTCTGATTCAAATGGTTTTGAGTCTGACAATGACGGTTCTGGATCAACAGCATTACCTCAGACTTCTGCCCAATTTGCAAACGTAAGTTTGTTCATTGCTCCAGGGACAATCGACAAGAAATATCGTTCAGCTTTTAGAATTAGAAGAAATTCAGCTCTAAGTATTTTCAACGCTGTTGTAAATGGTGCTTATCCTAAGGCAGGTCTTGAATTGGAGGGTACAGCTTCTCAATCGAACTTTACTTCGGGTAAGGCTGACTATAAAGGTTTGATATTGACAGGATTGACTACTGCGAGTTTAAATGTAAATCAACCATTATTTACAAATGAAGCTCGTAAAAATGTGGTTTCTTGGAATGTTACTGATTTAGGATTTAATACAAGTTTTAATGCGTTGAATAGCCCTGTATTTACTCCAACAAAAACAT
>JBMLRK010000128.1:0-8371 GCA_049241065.1 Spirosomataceae bacterium | reverse complement strand
TTGTCAAATCCAAATTTATCGACTACCGTTTGCATCATGGCTGTTATTTGGTCGTTGCACAAATTACCAATACTGCCTTCGTGATTGTGTTGTAGGTCACGATTAGGGCTATAAGTTCCACCATTTATTTCGTTACCAATAATCTTATACGCCTCTCTAAATGGTACACCTTCCAGTACTAATTGATTCACACGTTCTACCGAAAAGAGCATATCATATTTCGGATCATCCAAAATGCCTTCTTTTACTTGTATTCCCGAAAGCATGAAGTGCGTCATGTCCAAACAATTCATAATCTCGTCGAAAGCGGGCATTAATACTTCTTTCAAAATCTGCATTTCACGGTGATACCCCGATGGTAAATTACTCATTACCAGCATGATTTCGTTAGGAAGTCCTTTTAAACGGTTTGTTTTTCCACGTAATAACTCCGCCACATCTGGATTTTTCTTGTGAGGCATAATGGAGCTTCCTGTTGTCATTTCGTCAGGAAGTTTAATGAAACCAAAGTTTTGCGAGTTGTACAAGCAAATATCCATCGCCATACGAGACAACGTAGAGGCAATCTGACTGATGGCGGTTACGGCAAATAATTCCGTTTTTCCACGAGACATTTGAGCATAAACCACATTGTAATGCAGTTGTTCAAAACCCAATAATTGCGTCGTCATGGTACGATTCAAAGGAAACGAAGACCCATAACCTGCCCCAGAACCTAGTGGGTTTTTGTTGGCTAATTGGTATGCTGTTTGCAACATTTCCATATCGTCAACTAGGCTTTCTGCATAAGCACCAAACCATAGTCCAAAGCTCGAAGGCATGGCAATTTGAAGGTGCGTATAGCCTGGTAACAATACATCTTTATGTTGGTTACTCAAGGAAATTAACAAGTCGAATACCTGTTGAGTTGCCTGTGCTAATGCCGTTAATTTGGCACGAGTAAAGAGTTTTAAATCCACCAATACTTGGTCATTACGAGAACGACCTGAGTGGATTTTTTTGCCTGCTTCGCCCAATGCACGAGTAAGCATTAATTCTACTTGCGAGTGAACGTCTTCAATACCTGCTTCAATTTCAAAATCTCCTGCTTGGATTGCTGCGTAAATCGCCTTTAATTCTACTTGAATCTCCGTTAGTTCCGATTTTTCTAAAAGCCCAATGCTTTCTAGCATTTCAGTATGTGCTAATGAACCCAATACGTCAAACTCCGCTAAGAGAATGTCAAATTCGGGGTCACGTCCTACGGTGAATTTTTCAATTCGCTCGTTTACTGAAGTATTATCTTTTTGCCAAAGTTTGCTCATTATGATGTATGTTAAGCGTTTTGAATGGGTTCTTTATGATGTTACTTGGCCCTAAAATTTTATCGCACAACGCAGACAAGGTTCAAAACCCTGTCTGCGTTAAACCAAGTAATTTGATAGAGAGCCTTTGAATTTTTCTGTGTGTGATTTTACAAAATCACCTTCCCCAACATTTTGATATATAAATCTATCCCTTCTTCGATTTCGCTTAGGTAAATAAATTCGTCGGCAGTGTGCGAACGACCTGAGTGACCTGGCCCCATTTTCAAGGATTGGCAGTCTAATACCGCTTGGTCTGAGGTGGTGGGTGAACCGTAAGTGGTACGTCCTAAGGCTAATCCTGCTTGTACGATTGGGTGTTCCATCGGTATTGAAGACGGTTTCAAGCGAATCGAACGGGCTTGTGCGTCCGATTGAATATTGGCTTGAATCGTTTCTAATACTTCTTGTAAGGTATATTGTTCGGTGACACGACAGTCAATCGTGAAGGTACAAGCATCTGGAACAACGTTGTGTTGTTTCCCTGCGTTGATAACCGTTACCGACATTTTGATTGGCCCCAATACCGGTGATATTTTCGGAAACTGATAATTTTGAATCCACTGAATGTCCTGTAAGGCTTTATAAATCGCATTGTCACCTTCTTCTCGTGCAGCATGACCTGCTTTTCCATGAGCGGTGCAATCAACGACCATTAAGCCCTTTTCGGCAATGGCTAAGTGCATTTCGGTTGGCTCACCTACAATAGCAAACTCGTGAGGAGGAAGGTCGTTATCTTTAATAAGTAATTCTAATCCATTCGCTCCAGAAATTTCTTCTTCTGCCGATGCTACAAATAATACGTTGTAGGTCAGGTCAGTACGATGATAGAAGTAACAAAAAGTCGCTAGTAAACTGACCAAACAGCCTCCTGCATCGTTACTTCCTAAACCGTACAAAATACCGTCTTTTACCAAAGGTTCAAAGGGATTGAGTGTCCAAGAAGCGTTGGGTTTTACGGTATCGTGGTGAGAGTTTAGCAGAACGGTTGGTAATTCGGGGTTAAAATGCTGATTTCTTGCCCAAATGTTATTGATTTTTCTACGGAACGGGATGTTTCGTTCACGGAAAAACTCTTCCAAATGATCTCCTGTTAGGTTTTCTTCTCTACTAAAAGATTGAGTGGCAATTAGTTTTTTTAAGAGGGCGATTGCATCTTGGGTCAATTGCTGTTGTAATGTCATGTTTTTTGATTGCTAAAGGATGTTAGGCGTTAAGCCAAAGCGTATGTTTAGGTCAATAATGTCGTTTAATCGAGCAAGGGTAGCAACCCATTCTGTTGGGATTTCTTCAAAGCCATAATAGCATCCTGCAAAACCTCCGATGATAGAACCGACCGTGTCGGCATCGCCACCAAGATTAACGCCTTTCAGTACACCTTCTTGAAAACTATCCGTCGTTAAGAATGCCCAAAGGCTGGCTTCGAGGGTATGCACAATGTAGCCTGACGAAAATATTTCTTCTTCGTTCAAGAGGGAAATGTCTTCAAATAAAATACGACTGTATAATTCTAATTCAGAAGCCTTGATGGGTTGGGTGGAAAGATAGTGCTTGACCGTTTCTTGAGTCTGGTGGTATGCCGTGAATTTGTCTATATTTTTAATTAACAGTAATAAAAATTCTAGGGCAAAAAAACAGCCAATACACGAGCGAATGTGTGCGTGTGTAATCGAAGAGATTTCTTTAACAAGAGCAAAACGTTCGTTAATGTCTTTGTTTTTTAGGTAAAAGGCCAAGGGTAACATCCGCATAAGCGAACCGTTGCCATTGGAATATTCGTCGCATTCGCCAGATTTCAAGGGGTCAATTCCTTTCAAGAGGCGGTCGATGGCATTTCTTGTTGCAATGCCTACGTCTAAAATTTCTCCATTTGCCGACCAGTATCCGTGTTGATACCAGTCACAAAAGCGTTTACTCAGTTGGTGAATGTTATAACCCTCAATAAGCTGTTCGATTAAGCAAAAAGATAAGGAAGTATCATCAGACCATGTACCTGCTGGTTGATGATGAGTGCCATAGCTGCGCATCCCTACTACGGGGTTGGCTTTGAGATGCTTACGACTCATAAATTCTACGGGAACGCCGAGAGAATCCCCTACGGCAATCCCGAAAATAAGCCCTTTTACTTTGCTCATTTTATAAGGTTGGTTCTTTATGAAAGCGTTAAACGAGTCCCTGAAATTCCTTCTTTTACTGCTTGTTTTACTTCGCCAGCATGACAGATGGTTACTTGTGTAACTCCTTCTTCTAAGGCTTTAAAAGCATTGTCAAGTTTCGGAATCATTCCTTTGTAAATAGCTCCCGATGCTTTGTGAGCTTCGTAGTCGGCAGGTTTCAATTCTGAGATAACGGAGTCATCATCTTCTGGGTCAGACAATACGCCTTTTTTCTCAAAACAATATACCAAATTTACTTCATATTCCTTTGCCATGGCCGTAGCAACTGCTTGGGCTTGGGTATCGGCATTGGTATTGAGCATATTGCCGTCTTTGTCAAATGTCAATGGAGCAAAAACAGGTGTTAAACCTTGGTTCAACATTCCTGCAATTTGGGCAGTGTCTACTGCTTCAATATCGCCTACAAAACCGTAATCAACCGTTTTAACAGGTCTTTTTATCGAACGAATTACGCCACCATCAGCACCTGTCAAACCTATTGCATTCGTACCAAAACTTTGTAATTTCGCCACTAAGTTTTTGTTCACTAAACCGCCATAGACCATAGTTACCACGTCCAACATGGCTTTGTCGGTAATACGGCGGCCGTCCACCATCACGGTTTCGATACCTAATTTCTCTGCCATTTGAGTGGCAATTTTACCGCCTCCATGAATCAAGATTTTAGGAGCAGGAATTTCTGAAAAATCCTGTAAAAACTGCGTACAAAATTCCTGATTATCAATGACGTTACCGCCTATTTTTATAACTGTTAATTTCATCTGGTTGAAATAGCTTTCGGAATAATGATGAATTTTGAATGTTAAACTTTTATAAAAAATTAGATTCAAAACACGGTAGCATTATTACGTGGTAAGTAGAAAAACATTAAATGCTTGTAAACGAAGGTGTGTAAAAAGTGTAAAGTTTAAAGCATTTTGCACCAAATAATATTCTGCCAAATCGTACACTAAGAAATATTATTTTTTTAGCAATAAAAAAACGTCTGCCTTTAGTTTTAATCTCATAAGCTTTTGACTTTTTACACACCGCCGTTTATTTTAATCCAGTCGGGGTTGTCGTAAACTACTTTGTATCTATGTACCTTTATAACTTTACAAACTTAAATCCCTAAAATAAATACGGACTTTCTTCACGCATAATTTTCAACAAGAGATTTTTCAAAACAGTTTGAGCAGCCCAAACACGGTTTCCTGCTTGTTGAATAACCACAGAATGATCAGAATCTAATACAGCATCTTCCACTACTACGTTACGACGAACGGGTAAACAGTGCATGAATTTAGCATTATTGGTCAATTTCATTTTTTCCATCGTTACCATCCATGCAGGGTCGCTGTTCATGATTTTTCCGTAGTCTTTGTACGAAGACCAGTTTTTAGCATAGATAAAATCAGCTCCTTCAAAAGCTTCTTTTTGGTTATACGTCACTTTGGCATTTCCCGCAAATTCAGGGGCCAATTCATAGCCTTCTGGATGGGTAATTACAAAGTCAACATCTGCTTGGTTCATCCATTCTGCAAACGAGTTTGGCACAGCCTGCGGAAGTGCTTTTACGTGCGGAGCCCATGTCAAAACAACTTTTGGACGAGGTTTTGTTTTTAACTCTTCAATCGTAATTAAATCAGCAAGCGATTGTAATGGATGGCGAGTGGCAGACTCTAAACTAAGAATTGACTTGCCCGTATATTTTACGAACTGATTAATTACTTGTTCAGAATAGTCTTCTTCACGGTTTTCTAATCCTGGGAAACTTCTAACCCCTACAATATCGCAATATTGACCAATTACAGGAGCTGCTTCTTTAATGTGTTCCGCTTTGTTGCCGTTCATAATGGCACCATCCTCAAACTCCAGCCCCCAACCGTCTTGCCCTACGTTCATGACGATTGACTCTAAACCAAGATTTTGTGCAGCACGTTGAGTACTTAAACGGGTACGTAAACTAGCATTGAAAAACAATAAACCGAGCGTGCGGTTCTTGCCTAAATGCTTATCAGCATAAGGTGTTTTTTTTATAAGTAAGGCCTCTTTTACGAGTGCCTGAATGTCTATAGGGTCTTTGACAGAAAGAAAGTGTTGCATTGTTATGGTCAGTATGTCAATGGTTAATTGAGTGTTGTGCTTGGGGCTAATCAAATTTACTACCTAATCGCTATAAATAATCCCCAATGCCTTATCTTACTCAGACGGCTTTGATTTAGCTTACAAAGGTAAGTTAAATGTTAAAATAATACACAAAATTATTTACTTGCTAAAGGGATGGGTATAAAAAAAATTTGACGAACTTCATTGAAGTCCGTCAAGATTATATTACTAACACACCAAAATATAGTTTTGAGTTAGAGTCTGTTTTGAATAGAATCGTTTCCCAAAACATATTTCTACTATGAAAACTATTGTTTATACGTAATGCACTTGCATCAGGTCACAAAAATTATTTTTTTAAATCAAGTCGCCAGTGCTTGACTTTCAGATTTTCGATATGTTTTACTTCTTCAATAAGTCCAAACTCTTTGAATCCTTGTTTAATTAGCACATTTTGTGAAGCTAAATTATCTACTGGCGTATCTGCAATAATCGTTTTTAATGAAAAGTCTGTTGCTGCCCAGTCGATAAGTGTTTTTAGTGCTTCGGATGCAAAGCCTTTCTGACGGTATTTTTTATCTAAAAAATAGCCAACCATTGTTACTCCATCTTGATCGGGCATTCCCGAAAGTCCAATCCCTCCAATAGAGCGATTTTCATCGGTCAAGACAATTTCCCAATTGGTGTACCACGGAAAATCCAGAAAGTACTCATTAGTCATCGGAAGCCAGAAGTTTTCTAACGCATCTTTGGTTTCCGCTTCAAAAAAAGGCTCAATTTCCCAGTCTGAAGATTGAAGTTGCAACTGATTTTCGAGGGCATTTCTACCTTCTTTATGCCAAGTAGATAGCAGGAAATGATCTAAAGGAATGAGGCGTAAACGTTCTGAAAGTAATTCGATCATAAAGTATAAAAGGGTATCTGTTGTATAAATTTAAGCGATATTGAAGAGGTATGCTTAAAATCCTAACTATTATTTATAAAAATTGTTATAACGAAATGCAAAATTATTGAATGAACTGTAAAATATGCTAGTCTTTATACAGGATTACTCAGTATCGTTAAGGGTAAATGTAAATCATTTAATTATTTGTTTAAATAGTACTAAAACTATATGCTCCGTTAAATTTTTGTACGGAATTATTTTTTGACATATCGTCAAAAAACATTGTTTGGTCGATTAATTAGAATATTTGATAGAAAGCAGGATAAAAACTTCTTTATTTGGGCTTTCCTTTGTATCAAAATTAAAGCTTTTTTATATCTATCAACAACATCTCCGTTTATCGTTTAATTGAACCATTTGTACTTTTCCAATTTTAAAACAGTTTTATTATGTTGAAATTTGGATAAAAATACATTATTTCGAAAAAATCTAATGAAAAAAATACTACTACTAGCATTACTTGCCTTGCCTTTGAGCAAAGCAACAGCTCAATTCCCTGGCATGCCAGGTATGGGTGGGGGAACAGCTAGACCTTCAGCAGCAATTCCAGGAACAGCTCAAGCAGCACCGAAAGGATCTGGTAAAATTATAGGATATGTCATTGACTCTTCTGTCACAAAAGCAGTGGAGTTTGCAAGTGTTGCCCTAATGAGTAAAGCGACGAACAAACCCGTAGATGGCGCAGTTTGTGATGAAAAAGGGAAATTCAGTCTAAACAAAGTTCCTACTGGCGACTACGTGGTGGTGGTTTCTTTCTTAGGATTTCAAGCAAAAAGACTCAACGTTTCTATCAATGCCAAAAACGACGTGGTGGATTTAGGCGTTGTGAAATTGAGTCCAAGTTCTCAAATTTTGAATGAAGTTGTCGTAGAAGGTCAACGTGCCTTGATGGAAGATAAGGTGGATAGAATGGTCTATAATGCCGAGAAAGACGCTACCAACAGAGGTGGAGATGCTACGGATGTATTGAAAAAAGTGCCTTCGTTATCGGTTGATTTGGATGGGAATGTCTCACTTCGTGGTAGCACAAGCGTAAAGGTATTGATTAATAATAAACCTTCTACCATTGTTGCTAGTAGCATTGCGGATGCCTTAAAGCAAATTCCTGCGGATATGATTAAGACGGTGGAAGTAATTACATCGCCATCTGCTAAATACGATGCGGAAGGTTCGTCTGGGATTATCAACATCATTACCAAGAAAAACAACTTACAAGGATTAACCTTGAATTTAGATACGAGTGTGGGTATTCGTGGAGGTAACTTGTCTATGAATGGTAATTACCGTAAAGGAAACATGGGCTTCTCACTAGGTGGTTTTGGTCGTGCGAATTATAACGTACAAGGTAGTTTTGATAATACGCAGACATCTAAAACAGATGGTACGATTACGACACAATATGCGGACACTCGTAACAACGGTCTGTTCGGTAACTATCAATTAGGATGGGATTGGGATATTAACAAAAGCAACTCGGTTGCTGCTTCAGTACGTTATGGTGCAAGAAATCAGAACTCGTATCAAGATGCGTTATTGACAACGATTAAAAGGTTAAATAGTACGGCTTCTAGCTCTACTCGTGATGTAGTGACCAAAGATAATTCTGGAACAGTAGATGCTAACATTGACTTTACGCACACGTTCAAGAAACCACAAGAAGAATTTACCCTTTCGGCTCAGTTTTCTCGTAATGACCGTACCAATGATTTTACTAACCGCATTTATGGCTTGAATGGAGCAGCAGATATGTATATCTCCAATATGAACCCAAGCTATAACCAAGAATCAACCGTTCAAGCTGATTATCAAAGTCCAAT
>JBMLRK010000127.1:17007-22007 GCA_049241065.1 Spirosomataceae bacterium | reverse complement strand
TGGCTTTTGTAAAACAACTGAAAACTGCTACCTATTCCTACAAAAATGACCCGAAACAACGTACTCGTAATGGCTTAATTGCTCAGGATGTAGAAGAAACGTTGAAAGAGTTAGGTCAGAATTTCAGTGGTTTAATCATTGATGATAACGAGCAAAAAACACGCAACCTTGCTTATGGTGATTTTGTATTACCGCTTATCAATTCTGTGAAAGAATTAGCCCAAAAAGTGGAAGCCTTAGAAACGCAAAACCAAGCTCAACAAAAATTGATTTTGGAATTATTACAAAAGCTTGAGAAAGGAACGAAGTAAAAAAAGAGCTTCAACCCTGACAGCGGTCAACGACCCTGTCAGCGGTTGAAGCTAGTGATTACTTCCAATTATGCGTAAGCTCAATCTGAGCAGATAAACCACTCGTAGGTTGAATCTAGTGATTCTATTCCAAGAATGCGTTACAGTTCGCCCTAACAGGGTCGTTGACCGCTGTCAGGGCGAACTGTAACTCTATTAGTTGTCAAGGTATGTCACAATATCACTAATTTGTTTTTCATTTAATTCGGGAAAAGCTGTCATTTCAGCTCTGTTAAATTTTTCATAAAGTTCATTCGCATACATATCACCACTCTTAATAACCTTCTGTGGATTATGTACCCAACGAACAATCCAATCGAATGACCTTCGTTTAGAAATATTTGCTAACCCAGGACCAACTAATGCTTCCGAAGATGAATTATGACATACGGCACAATTATCCTTGAATAAGCGTTCGCCTTTCAGGGCATCTCCTATCAGTATTTTCGGTGAAGGCATATCTTCTACTCCACAAACAAACGGCACTTCTTGAGGAGGTACATCAAATAACTGTCCTAACGAAAAAAACAATATACCCACAAAAAGGCAAGAAACCAATACGCTTAGATTGATAACATACAGTAAACGAGCAATTGATTTTTTTTCCATGATTTCAAAAAAGAGTTAGCTGATTACTATTAGGAGATTGATAAATATCCTGTTGGATTGTACCATCCGCTAGTTTCTGCCCTCCATAAAGATAAATTCGCTTCTTAACCGTTTGAATACAATGTTGCATTTCTTCCACTAAACGAACCGTTGGAAACCTCAATACTGACCATCCTGTTACACTTTCAATTTCATTATTCCGAAATTTATCATAGATTACATCATCATATTTTGTATGAAACTCGTTTCCATCACACTCAATATTAATTTGTCCATTTTTACAAAAAATAGCAAAATCTAAAATCCAATACCTCTGATCTGTTTGTAATAAAAACTGTCTTTCCGCTTTGATACCACTCTGCAAAAATTGCTCCCAAAGCATTTCTTCTAAAGGACTCTCATTGAATAGATGATTAATTTCTGTTGCATTCATAAACTTTGTGTAGGTAGTTGGAATGAACAAAATCCTTCTTGCTCTAAAACTAGGGATAGGCTTTATAAGCTCGTTCAGTTTTTCAAAACTAATTTTATAATAGCGTTTGTGAGCTTTGCTTGAGTTAGACAATTCGTGAGGAAATAATTCTCTACGACTAGCAATTTTCACTTGTACTACTTTTGCATAGTAACGAATCAAATACTTATCGTCGCCGAATACTTTTGTTTGATAAAATGCAATATATTCAACAATTCCCTCTCGAAGGTTTTTAGGTGCTTTATCTGTCGGAATCCGATACCATCCATCACGTTGAGCAATTAGAAAGTCTGCTTTATTATTCATTAAAGCAACAAGAAAGGTATTAGGTGCTAATGTTTTCATTGTAATAGGATTTATCCTACAAATATATAACATTCGCAAATATGTTTTACCTCCTCAGCAAACCTTGAAACCATAAAGCAGAATCTTTTAAGGTTCTCTTTTGGGTTTTGAAATCTACGTGAATTAGTCCAAAACGAGGTTTAAAACCTTCTGTCCATTCAAAATTATCGGTGAGTGTCCATGCCAAATAGCCGTTGACTTTCACACCTTCTCGTTTGGCTTTTAAGACATTCAATAAATAATGATGATAAAACTGTGTACGTTTTAAATCGTGTACTCGTCCGTCTTCGGTCAGATGGTCTTCAAAAGCCGCTCCATTTTCAGTTACAACGATTTGCCTTACTTGTGGATACGCCCCTACTTGTTTCAAGGTTTCGTACATTCCATCAGGTGAAATTTCCCAACCCAATTCCGTTAAGTTTGTTACCTGACGTTTATGTGGTTTTACCTCAGTGGCGTTAATATAGGGCATCCACCACGCATTTTTAGCCACAATTTTGAAGTAATTCTGTACGCCAATAAAGTCAAAGTCAAAAGCTAAACGCTCCATATCGCCTTCATGGACGTATTTTTTCACCATCGTTTTCAGAAAAGGCAATTCTTCCACAGGATAACCCAAACCCAAAGCAGGTTCTAAGAAAAGACGATTCATGAGGGCATCAATCCGTTTGGCAGCCGCTACATCTGCGTGCTTGTGCGGACGATGAGCTTCTACGTGTGAGAATGAAAAGGTCGTTCCAATAATCGCCTCAGGTATATTTTTACGAATAATCCTTCCTCCCTCTGCCTGACACATAGCAGTATTATGCACGGCGGGTAAAAAATTACTCATACCCATACGCCCAGGAGCATGGTAGCCTGTCATGTAGCCCAATCCAGTAAAGCCAGCTGGTTCATTCAAGACCATCCAGTATTTGACTTTATGAGCAAACTCTTCCGTAACGATTTCACAGTATTCCGAAAACCAGTCGATAATTTCACGGTTTGTCCAACCGCCCATATCTTCTAAGGCTTGCGGTAAGTCCCAGTGATACAATGTCACCCATGGTTCTAAACCATACTCATGGCATTTGTCGATAAGTTGATGATAAAACTCTAAGCCCGCACGGTTTATTTGCCCAACACCATTAGGCAAAATGCGTGACCAAGAAATTGAGAAACGAAAGGTATTAAAGCCTAAGGCTTTGGTATGTTGAATATCCTCTTCAAAACGGTGGTAGAAATCCGTGGCTACTTCCGCATGATTTCGGTCTTTTATTTTTCCTTTTTTGTGGGTAAAACGATCCCAAATGGATTCGCCTTTTCCGTCTTTATCCCATGCTCCCTCATTTTGGAACGCTGCCATCGCAATGCCCCAAACAAAGTCCTTCCCGAAGGCTTCACGGGTCAAATCGTTTACTTGCTCTTCGTAGTCATATACCTGCACTAAAGCAGACTCTTCATTGAAATTTCTAAGGATTGTAGCCATGTTCTTAACATTAATTTAATATGGGGACGCAAAGGTAAGCAAAGAGGTCATCTATTCAATGTTAAATTTTGTGGATAAATACGCTTAATTTATCTTCCTCCACTAACAATAAGATTACATTCATTACTTAAACTTCACAAATACTTAATTATCTATAAACCATCAACTTACATTAAATTTGAAACTTTGCATAACCAATTAAATATACAATGCAAAGAAGAGATTTGTTACGTAACTTGGCCTTAACGGCAGGAGGTCTTTCCATTCCAGCACTTTCAAAAGCTGCAAAAACGGAAGTACCAAGCAAGAAACGAGTATTGAGAGTCGCTCACATTACAGACGTTCATATTCATCCAATTATCGGGGCAGCTAAAGGCTTTGAACGTTGCTTACACCATATTCAAAGCTTAGATGTGAAGCCTGACTTAGTCATTAACTCAGGCGACTGCATTTTGGATGCTCATAAGCACAAACATAATAACGTAAAAAAGCAGTGGGACTTATTTAATGAAGTCTTAAAAAGTGAAAATGGTTTACCCATCATTCAAGGAATTGGTAACCACGATATTTGCTGCGAAGGCGATAGTAACCAGTCTTTTGACGACGGCAAAAAGTGGGCAATGGATGAGTTGGGCATGGACAAGTCCTTCTATAGTTTTGATAATAAAGATTGGCATTTTGTGATGTTAGATAGTGTTCAAAAGAAAAAAGATGGGTCTTGGTACACCGCTCATTTAGACGATGCTCAGTACGAGTGGTTAGAACACGATTTAAAACAACACGCTGCCACCAAAAATACCATGGTAATTTCGCACATCCCAATTTTGGCGGCTTGTGTGTTTTTTGATGGAGATAATTTAAAAGAAGGACGTTGGGATATTCCTGGCAGTTGGATGCACACGGATTCTAAGAAAATTGCCAATCTTTTTCACGAACATAAAAATGTAAAACTAGCCGTTTCAGGACATATTCACCTAAACGACCGAGTGGATTACAACGATGTTTCTTATTGCTGTAATGGTGCGGTATCGGGTCGTTGGTGGTTTGGTAAATACCAACATACCGAAGCAGGCTATGCTATCATTGATTTATTCGACGATGGTTCGTTTACCAATACGTATGTCAGTTATTAAGTTATACCTCTTCAACTATTGAGTACAATAAACTTATCAGTAAAGCTCTTACCTATAAAGACAGCACATAAAAAGTGGTTCTATTTCAAAACGATGCGACGTTGTTGCATCGTTTTTTTTATTCACTTGCTACCACTTTCAGTCCAATGATACCAATGGTGATGAGTAAGAGAAAAAAGGCTTCTGACCAGTTTAATTTACCGTCGAAAATGTACAATTCTGCAATTTTAATGAGAATTAATGTCGTGGCTGTCCAAACAGCCATAGCAGTTGCGGTAGGGACTTGTTTCATCCCAAGAGCGAAGAAATAGATATTGCCCACTCCAAAGAGAATATAACCCAATAGCGGAGAAAGCACTTGAAATCCTTCAAGTGTAAAGTAATGGGAGAAAGGAAGGCTCTTGATGTCTTTGAAACTTAAAAATTTAAGGCAAAAAGTCCAAGCAGCTTCAAAGAATGCAGCAATGAAAATGTATAACAAGTTTTTAATGCGTAATGATGAATGATGAATGCGTAACGATGAATGCGTAATGATGAATACAATACACATTCATCATTACGCATTAACCATTACTCATTAATTAAACGCTATACTCAGCAGAAATGTGTTTTCTTAATTTCTT
>JBMLRK010000127.1:0-16907 GCA_049241065.1 Spirosomataceae bacterium | reverse complement strand
CATTACTCATTAATTAAACGCTATACTCAGCAGAAATGTGTTTTCTTAATTTCTTCATTTGACCGATTTCAGCGTCATATACTTTTTTAACACCGTCACCAGAAGCTAATTCTACGTCATGAATATCACGTACTAAACGAGCTAAACCTTGTGGTTCAACCGAAGCAGCGTGATCAGATCCCCACATCGCACGGTCTAATGTAAAGTGACGCTCTACAAAACTAGCACCAATTACCACAGCAGCAACCGTTGTTGACAAACCTGTTTCGTGACCAGAATATCCAATTGGTGTTCCTGGGAACATACCTTTCAAGGTCGTAATCATCTTCAAGTTTAACTGCTCTAATGGACACGGATATGCCGACGTTGAGTGAGCAATCATTAATGGGTAATTTGCATCAAATTCGTTGATGAATTTAACCGTATTTACGATTTCATTTTGAGTGGACATACCCGTAGAAATCATCAAAGGACGACCTGTTTTTAGAATTTTTTCAATTAATTCTAAATCAGTTAACGAAGCCGATGCCAATTTGTAGATAGGCGTATCGAATTGCTCCATAAAGTCAACCGAGTCAACATCCCAAGGAGAAACGAACCAGTCGATGCCTCTTTCTTTGCAATATTGGTCGATGATAGAATATTCTACTGCACCAAATTCCGTTTTACGTTTGTAGTCGATATACGACATACGACCCCAAGGCGTATCACGTTGGATTTCCCATTGGTCTAAAGGTACGCACAACTCAGGAGTACGTTTTTGAAACTTCACGGCATCCGCTTTAGCAGCTACAGCTTCGTCGATTAATTTCTTAGCGATGTCGATAGAACCGTTGTGGTTGATACCGATTTCGGCAATGATGTATGAAGGCTGTCCTTCACCAATGATTCTTCCTGTGTTTAATTGAACGTTTTTCATGGTATAAAGAAGCCCCCTGACCCCCACGGGGACGCTTAAATTGTTAGCGATAAGATGCCTTGGGGTCAAGGCATGAATGTTTTATGATAGTTTGGAAGTAATTATCAATTCGGCAAATTCACGTACACAACCTTCGCCTCCTTTTGCTTCGCAGATATAATCGGCTACGGCTTTGGTTTCTCTTACGGCATTGGCTGGACAGGCTCTCAAACCGACCATTTGCATGATTTCTACATCGTTTACATCGTCACCGATATAGGCGATTTCGTCCGCTTGGAGATTTCTGTCTGCTAGAATTTGTCTTAATACGGCTGGCTTATCTTTAATACCCAAATGCAATTCGGTAATATTGAGTTTTTCAGCCCGTTTTTTTACAGATGGCGATAATTCTCCAGTAATGATTCCAGTTTCAACGTTTGCTAACTTGCGAAGACGCTCAACGCCCATGCCGTCACGAATGTTGAATTTTTTAAGTACTTCGCCATTTTCTCCGTAATACACCCCTGCGTCGGTCAACACGCCATCGCAATCGGTTAATAAGAGTTTTATTTTTTGTGCTTTTTCTGTTAAAGTCATGCTCATGTTATTAGGTAGTCAAAAAATTAGATGGCTGTCCAACCTCCGTCCACGACAAGATTTGCTCCTGTCATGTAAGACGATGCTTCGGAAGCTAAAAAGACAACAGCTCCTTGATAATCCGTCGCTTCTGCCATTCTTCCTAACAAGGTTTTTGCAGCATAGTTTTTGACAAAAAACTCGTTTTGAGCATTTTCAACGCCCCCAGGTGAAAGCGTATTTACTCGTACTCCTTTATGCCCCCAATAGGCTGCCAAATAACGAGTAAAGTTGATAACTGCTCCTTTGGTAGTGGGGTAAGAAGGGGATTTAAAAAACGTCTGATTACCAGCTTCGTCACGATAAATGGATTGGTCGGGACCAACCATTCCGTAGGTAGAGGCTACGTTGATAATGCTACCACTTCCTTGTTCTGCCATGACTTTACCGAATACTTGCGAGCAAAGAAACATCCCCAACACATTTACTTCGATTGACTTACGGAAGGCTTCTAAGGGATAGTTTTCAAAAGCAGAAAGGTCTTTTGCCAATTCTGGATTTTCAAACATATCGTTGATTGCTGCATTATTCACAAGAATGTCGATTCGACCGTATTTTTCTAAAATGAGTTCTTTGGCACGGTCTAAAGAAGCCTGACTGGTTACATCTAGTTTGAGTCCTAAATGTTTTTCACCCAAGGCATTCGCAACATTTTTTGATTGCAATTCTAAAATATCGGCTACCACGACATTCGCACCAGCCGCTGCAAGAGCTTCACAGTGTTTTTGTCCGATGAGTCCAGATGCTCCTGTGACAATAGCGGTTTTTCCTTCAAGAGAAAAATTCATGTTGTTTGCTTTTACTAAATGAAGGTGTGTAAAAAGTGTAGCGTTTAAAGTTTAAATCATTTAATGCCAAATAATATTCCGCATTATACAATTCCTATAAATAGGATTTTTAAACTCATAAACTTTTGACTTTTTACACAGCCTCGTTTCCGAGAGATGAAATTACGCCTTTGCTAAAGCAGGCTTGATGTTATAATTGCTTGTTTTTCTGAAAACAGCTTCTAAAATTTCGCCTTTGATAAACGATTTAATATTTTGACTTTCGATTGCCCGTTTGATGATTGGCAACACATCACGATAAGCCGACAAGGTATAAGTAATGTCTTCGTCAGAGTGACTAAAGCACATATTATGGAAACCTGCCCACAAGATGCCACGCTTAATCATTTCTTGTTGCATCAAGGTTTTTAACTCTAAGCCATTTCCTGCTTCTGGAGTGAAAGTGACCATCGAGCGACAGTTATAGCCAATACATTTGGTATAATTTTCTAAGCCTAATTCTTTCGCTAAATCGTTATATCCATTTTTCAACAAAGCTCCTTTTTCGTCTAAATACTGAGGAACATTTTTGGCTCTCAATTCTTCGATAGTAGCTTTGCAAGCAGCTAAAGAAAGAGCTTCTCCGCCAAAAGTTGTATAACTAAATACCTCTGAATTAAAGAGTTCCATCACGTCAGCACGACCCGTCAAGAAAGCAATAGGCATCCCGTTGGCACAAGCTTTTGAGAAAACTGCTAAATCTGCTTTTACGTCAAAATATTCTTGAGCTCCACCTACTGCAATACGGAAACCAGTCCACATTTCATCAAAAATCAAGAGTGTACCGTTTTCACGACACGCTTCTGCTAGTTCCTGTAAGAAACCCGCTTTAGGTGCTTCAAAAATGAAAGGTTCTAAAATGACTGCCGCTACGTCTTCGTCTAAAGCCGCTTTGATTGCTTCAATGTCGTTGTATTCGAAGGTGTAAGTCATGTTTTGTGTTGACTCTGGTACTCCTGAATTACGACTTGTAATTCCGATATACCAGTCATGCCAACCGTGGTATCCACAACAAAAGATTTTATCACGACCCGTAAAAGCACGAGAAATACGAATCGCTGCCGAACATACATCTGCACCCGTTTTCGCAATTTTCACTGCCTCCGCATTCGGAATCACTTCTTGAATTAATTCAGAAACTTCGACTTCTAAAGGGTGCATTAACGAAAACGAAATACCGTCCTCTAATTGTTCCTTAATGGCTTCGTCCACTGCTGGGTACGCATAACCTAAAGAGATAGGACCAATAGCAGCGTTGTAGTCGATGTATTCATTTCCGTCCACATCCCACACATGCGAACCTTTTCCTTTTGCTAAGTATTTTGGAGCGATGCCTTTGGTGAATTGACCTGGCCCTTTGGCAAGTGTTTGTGTAACAGGTTTTTGAACCGCTAAAGCACGTTCATAAAGAATATCCGAAATAACAATCGTCGGATAGTTGTCGTTAAATTTTATTCCGTTTGGCATGGTTCTTATTTTTGGGTTAAACGGGTTTTAACCCGTTTATTTATTTCTAATGGAACTTGACATCCTTGCTTGATTTGGGTCAAACAGGTTTTAACCTGTTTCCCTTCTTTTTATTTGAACGGGTTAAAACCCGTTCGCCCTTTATTCAGCAAATTCAGTCATTAAAATCGCAGGTTGTTCCGCCTGTGTAGCATAACCTAAAATACGTTCAGCGATTTGTTTTCCTGTAAATCCTTCGTATTCTAACACTGCATTCAAACGAGCGGGTTTAAACCAACGTTCTTCCAATGCAATTGGTAATACATCGGCTGTGGTACGGTGTTTCAAGAGGGTTTCTGCCAAAATGCTGTATAATCCTCCTGTTAGGAAATGGTCTTCTACCGTTACCAATAAGTCTGACGTAGTTGCTGCTTCTAAAATCGCTTGTTCGTCCACTGGTTTCAATGAACGCATATTGATTAAGCCTACTGATTTGCCTTCTTGGCGTAAGATTTCCGCTGCAATCATCGCTTGTTCAAACATAAAACCATAGACTAAAATGGTTACATCTGTTCCTTTTGCTACGATTTCAGCTTTACCAATTTCAACCACTGGACTGTGTTGATAAACCGCTGGACGAGTGTTGATACGTACATACGCAGGCGAAGGAGATGCCCAAATTAAGGGTAACATTGCCACTAATTCTTGTTCATCGGCAGGGGCAAATACTTGCATATTCGGAATCCCACGCATGATGCTAACGTCCTCAATGGCTTGGTGCGTTGGCCCATTACCATCCGATAAAAACCCTGGGATAAAACTGCTTAATTTTACAGGTAAATTGGCAATGCCTACATCGGTTCTCACAAATTCAAAGGCACGCATCGTTAAGAAAGATGCCAAAGCATGAATCACGGGAATTCTTCCTCGCAAGGCTAATCCTGCGGCTGCTCCCACCATTGTTTGTTCGGTGATGCCTGTATCGACAAATCTTTTCCCTAAAACTTGTGGAAGATTGCGTACTAATGCTCTATTTTCTGCCGTCATAACGACAAAACGTTCGTCGGCAAGAGCCGTATTTTTTAATAATTCTTCGTACATTTTCTATTTGCTTTGATAGGGTTGATAGGGCTATACCCTATACGATTGGCTTTGATAGGGCTGCACCCTATCCTATTGGATGCCGCCCCTTCAGGGCTAGGATATTAAATCCAACATTTTGTATTATTACCTAACCACTAATACTTCAGATTCGATGGTTGCGGAGGCATTTCCGTGAAGTTCTTCTAACAGTTGATTTACTTCTGTTTCGGAGAAATTACAGAACCAGCGGTCTGCACGAGCTTGAATACTTGGTAAGCCTTTTCCACGTAAAGTATCGGCAATAATCACAGTTGGTTTGTTTGCTTTTCTTGGTAAATCAGCAAAAGCTTCTTCTAAATCCAAGAAATTATGTCCGTCAATACGAATCACTTCCCAACCAAAAGAGGCAAATTTATCTGTTAATGGTTCTAAAGGAATCAAGTCTTCGGTTGCCATATTGGCTTGAAACTGATTACGGTCAACCACAAAAATCAAGTTATCTAATTGATGTGCATTGGCTACTAAAAGTGATTCCCAGACAGAACCTTCGTTTAATTCTCCATCGCCCAAAATACATACAATACGGTTATCAGTCCCTCTCATTTTACAATCTAAGGCTACCCCAAGAGCCACCGAAGGAAGGTGTCCTAACGACCCAGAATGAAATTCAATACCAGGGATTTTTGTATTTGGATGCCAATAAATATGATCGTTTGTGTTAAGGTGATTTTTCAAGCGGTCTGCTTCTAAAATGCCTAATTCCACAAATGTTCCATACAAGGCTGGCACATCATGCCCTTTCGATAGAAATAAATAATCACGGTTGGGGTCGTCTAAATTTTGAGCATTCAGATTTAAGAATTCTGAATAAAGGTAAACGATAATATCGGCTGCCGATAGCGATGCTCCTACAAAACAACCCCCATCGGTGGACATACGAATGATATGCTCACGGACATTTAGAGCGGTACTTTGTAATGCTTTAATTTTTACTTCGTTCATTACGCTATGAAAGTGTTGGATGTTGAGAGGCGTTTAAAAAGTATAGAGTTTAATGTTTAAAGCATTTTGACTTTTACTATTTAGTAATAATAAAACATCTGCATTTAGCTTTAACTTTTGACTTTTCACCCACCCCTATTATTTTACTACGGTCATAGAGGCATCAACCGTTTTGAGCTCATCTAAATGATGACGATACCAGTTGACACCTGCATAACTCTTATTTATATCGTAAATAGTTGGTTCTCTGTCTAATAAGGCTAAAATATCTGCAAGAGAGAAGTTAGGTTTGATAGGATATAACTCCTCAAAAATCCGCTTAATAAATTGGTAGTCTTCATAATAATCAATAGTAAAACGATGTGACATTGAATAATTTAACCCTGTTTCCCATTCGACATTGCCAACACGAAATTTGTTAGGATTCTCCCATATATATGGAGTCGTATGTTCTAATTCTAAAGGCTTTGTTGCTTCTTCCCAAGCTCTTGTCAGACACTCCATTGACATGACTTCTACGTCGTTTCCATCTGGATAAGTAGCTGGATGTAGGTTACTTACGTAATCAAAAGCTCCTTCATTTTCGATATAATAATCAAGTACTTTATCTATTACGTTAGGGTCAATCAATGGGCAGTCAGACGGTATTTTCAAGACAATATCCGCTTCTGTCAAGGTGGCTGCCTGCCAATGTCGATCTAATAAATCATTCAAACTACCACGATAACAATCCCATCCTTTTTCTTTACAGAGCCTTTCGATACTGTCATCTTCTGTGTTCGTAGAGGTTGCAATCACAATATGTACTTGATGCTTCACCTCTTGTAAGCGTTCAACCATACGATAAAGTAAGGTCTCTCCGAGTATTGGTAATAACGTTTTCCCAGGTAAACGACTTGAGCCTACTCTGGCTTGTACGACTAGCGTTATTTGTTTTTCAAATTTCTTATGCAACGACAAAGCTGTTTGGGTTTTGAACGTTAAGGATATAATTAGGAGCAAAATCTTCTTTTTTGCCCGAAAATTCTACAAAATCTTTACAGATTTGAGCAATATTTTTTGCCGAAGTTCCCTCATTTTGTACTGGAGCTAAACGGTGTAGCTCATCCACATCAAAATAAGAATGCACTTTTTTCCCTAGAGCAATTCCAACATATACTACGGTTGAAAATTGGGTTATCAACTCGTCACAATTCGCAATCATTTCGTTGATATTACCAGAAGTATAGATTAAGGTATTTTCGGGAGCATGTTCTTTGATTTCAGCAATTGCTCTATCAACAATTTCGTTCGGATGTAATTTGAAAATCAATTGACGACCTCCAGCAATCTCAACACATTTCTTAATAAAAGCAGGACGGTCATCTTGTCTAAAACATTCACGAATATCAGAAGTTGCTACTAGCACATAATCTCTGGCGGTTAACGAATTATCCAAAAAGCGTTGACAGTTATCGAAATTGGGCATTCCCGTTACAAAGATTCTGTCTGAATTGGTTCCTAATTCGCTGAAAAAACGCTTATACCCTTCTGATGCCGCACAATAAACATCACAAAGATTAGATGAGCCATTTAAGGAAGTACCCACTGCCAAATAGGGAGGTAAATGCAGCTTTTTAACGAGCTTACTCATAAAGGTCAATTCATCAATCATTCCCTCTTGTACCCAAAGCGTTTTAGTTTGCAACATACGGTCAGGAATAATCAAATCAGAACAATAGACAACCAAGTCGTAACGATTCTTTTTTGCCTTATAATCCATTTGCAAACCATGTTCTCGACAATACTTTTCAGAATTCTCTTTGAACTGTCCAGCCAATACGGTTCTATCTACTAAAGACGTATAATCAATCGCCATATTAATAAAAGGAGAGTCCGCAAAAATCTGGCTAAACCAACAATCATACTCTGGCATTTGCAGAGAGATTTGGTGCATTTGAGAAGTCTGATTAATAGACCCAGTTATAAATAATATTTTTTTGCGCATAGCATTGATAGCTTAGTTGACGTTGTAAATGTACTAATCCAATGTTACGAAAATATTATGTGATGGTTATCTATTTACACTTTAACAATTTGATAACAAATGAGTTAATCTTAGATAGCAATATCTTAACATTCCATATACTCTTACGAACATAAAGCCTGTATGCAAGGTATAATTACTGACTAGAAATTACCAGAATGCTTAGGTCTAACCATGATACATTAGCAAATAAAGGAATGGAATTATTTATTAATAGCCATACTTTAACATGAAAGATTAATCCACTCATTTTGAGAACCTCCTGATGATGGATATACTATTAATGTATTTTACCTACCAGAAGTTAAGCTGACGCTACACCTATAAAAGTGGGAGAGTTTTCAGGTTGAAAGTTTTAGCCAATTCCTCAGAGGTGTACTTTAATTGTTCAACGAATACATTGCTAAATTTACCATACAATAATACCACTCAAAAAGACCAAACGCTCTAAATTCTGTGGAGTACCTCTGTAAATTAATTAAATCGGTTCATACACAATGTATAAATTTAATGAATAATGAAGTACATACCTACAGTTTTTATGAAAATCATGTGAAGCTATCCACTGTGAGAATGCTGTTCATTGCGTCAAAACAATCATTGATACTAATAGTAACTCACCTAGTTCTACCCATTTTTAATGGTATCGTAAAACAACTACCTATTCCTAAAAATCAAACTTCATTCTAAAACGAATTGCTAAGCTATTTGCCACATTAGGATTATCCAGATAAGTTAAACGATGAACCAAATCTACTCGTAAGACTTTGAAAATATTTTCTATCCCAAAACTAGTTTCCATATAAGGTTTCGTTTCTAAGGAATAAGTAATTGCTTCCCCTTTCTCATTACGAGGTAACTCCATCAAACCATTGGCTAAAGTAGGTATGTTCTCATCAGACAATTTTCCGTACAAGCCTTTAAAAGTCACTACCTCTCTCAGCTTTAACTTTCTCAGTAAAGGAATTTTATTAAAGATGAATCCATTAAAATGATGGTCAATAAACACCGCTGCATACTGATCGCTCACAAACTCTAAGAAGTTCATCAAATTGTATGATTCTGGCTGAAAGGCATAGGTTTGGTTTGCTCGGTGGATAGTCAATAAAGGGAAAGGTAATTTCCCGAAGGTCTTCCCTCCTTCTATCGTTACGTCCATATAACCAATCGGGGGAATATACATCCGTTTGTTAGCGATGCCTAAAAAGCGATGAAAGTTATATTGTCCTCCCAAAACGTCTTTTAACCCTAAAGTATAACGTAACTGAACGATGGGGTATTTATTCACAATCGGAATGCGATAGGTTTTCCCTTGATAAAATTGTTCATTCGGAGCATAGCGTATGCCAAAGGTGAGTTCAGAAGTCGTAAGATTAGTTAGATTCTCATTGGTTAAGGTCTTAAACTGTAATGACCCTGTGGGTGATTGTTGGGTATTTTTAACATTAATATTAACTCCCCAACCTGTTTTAGATTCTCTCAAATAATCGACCATCCAGACCTTATTGTAGGTCATTTTATCATTTACTCCTCGTTTAAATGACAATAAGAAATTATCTTCTTGAACAAACTGTAATTCTTGTCCAGGAATCTTTATATCGTTCTGATACGAAAGGCGTATATGATGAATCGGGTAGGTATAAACGTTATGGTCAGCCAATGAGAAAGTAGCAGAACCAAAGTATTTAAAACGTTCGTCTCTAAAACCATACGCCCCGTAGCCTTCTAAAGCAAAGCGGTCACTCAAAACGGGGGTACTTCTTCCTCCTAAACGCAAGCGAAGTCCTTCAATGGTATTGAAACTATAAAAGGTATTCACAGGCCCAATTTCAAAACCGCCAATCGGTTTGTAGCCTTCTAATAAAAAGGTGGCCGTGTTCATAAATTTCTGAAAAATTGGCACTTTACGAACACTATCCACCATGGAATAGATCCCTACTTCTTTTAGGTTTAGCTCCTCATGGCGAGCTTTGTTCCAATAAGTATCATCACGGAGTGCAGCCTCTTTCAGTACATCATTTTTGATACCGTCAAATCGGGTATCAGGAATGGATTGGTTCAATAGGTAATCCTTATACGAAACGCTCCGTTGACCGAAGAGTCCCATCCCATTTTCTTTTTTTAGTAAATTAAATTCAATCGCCAAATCGTCTTTCGTGAGCATGAGTCCTTCCTTCCCGACAAAATCAAACTCTTGCATGATTTTTAAATCCGTTACGAAATTGACATTAATATCTTTTGAAAAACCCATTTCTACTTTCCGAATCGCATAGCTAGAATCTAGGGCTACCAACATTGTCCCTTGAAATAACTGGTCGTTGGAGTTTCGAGGCGAAAAACCTAGATTAACACATTTTGTCCCTCTAAATTGGGTTGTATCAATAATAACATAGCGGTAGAATTGAGGCGAAACAGGAGCTGCTGGCCCCAAAAATTGCGAAGCCAATAAGAGGATATTGTTATCATACACATTTACATCCTGATAAAGAGCTTCTAAATATAGTTTAATCCCGTTGTTATCGACATAGCCTCCTAGACCTGTCATCCGTTCAGCGGTAGTAATTTCCTTTTTACTTTCAGGATTTTTACGAAAATACACGTCTGAAATTGTTTCCTTTAAGTACATAGGCAAATTCACTTTCCCTGTTACTTTGGAGGTATCCAGATGATTGAAAACAAAATCAAACTTTTTTAACGAACGTTTGTTCCTAAATTTTTCAGAAATGTTACTCAAATCGAATTCAAGCTTTTCATATTTATTGTAGGAGTAAAACAGCAAGGCTTCGGGACGATTTTTGTCCTTATGTTCAATTACTTTTCGAATCAAGATTACCGCAGGATTGTCTTTATTTCGATAGCGTTCTCGTTTACCTGTCACTGTTACTTCTTGTAGCGAAGTTGATTGAGCTTTCAAACGAAAATTTTGGGTAGTTACTTTTCCCACAACGGTCTCTATCTTACGAGTTTCGGGCAAATAACCTACAAAGGATACTTTTAGGGTGATGGAAGGTTCGCTTGTTTCGAGATAGAAATTCCCATTCATATCCGTTTGTACTCCCTGCTTCGTGCCTAGAATCACGACATTAGCAAAGGCAATACTCTCGTTCGTTTTTACGTCAACTACCTTTCCTTTAATTTTAGTAAGTTGCTGGGAAAACGACACGAAGGATGTTAGTAAGAAGGTAATGATTCCGGCAAATATGATAGATTTACTCAAGGTAATAAAATGTTTAACTAAGTAGCTAAACCAGCAGGTCGCACTTAGGTTAGGTTGTTTATATCAAAAACGCAAGGTCTTCAACGTCATTCATCTACCAAGTTGTAGTGATGATAAGTCTCCGAAAAAAGCAGATTTAACGGCACATATACCTACCGCAATCTCTTTGCGATGATGTAACAACAAATTTGAATGCTATATCTCGCTAAATAGGTTACGAGTTAGTTAAATTATTATTAATCAAAAATTAACAAAAGAGAAGATTTATACTCAATTTTAATTACAAAAAATACTCAATTTTATCGTTTAAAAATGATTTTTTTAGGTATTTCAAAGAGATTATTGCACAATAAAAAGCATTTAACGTATATCCTACTTATGGCATGAGTCTCCATCTATTTTTTGGCATCTTTTTTGAATCTATAAAGTAAGTGATTTTACGGTCTTTCTTCATTGATTTAGTGAAGTCTCCTTATTATTTTGATAACAAATTGATAATACCCATTTACCAACCAATCAAAGTATTTTTGCATAGTATTTCCTAACTAATCTAAAATAACACTTTTATTAATTCCATGAAAATCACTAAAATAAACGTAGATGATGTGCAAAAAGCACTACTAGTATTCTTTTCTCTTTTAGTTATTGTTTGGTTTACCAGATAATACACCATTCACCTAATCACTATACCAAATTAAAAAGGCTAGGAAATGACTTTCCTAGCCTTTTCTTATGTTATCCTAAAATTCCAATAACTTAAACGACTACATCACCGTATAAATCGAACTCTTCGGCTGCATTGATTTTAACGTTTGCAAAGTCTCCTAAACGGACATATTGCGTAGCAGGAACCAATACTTCATTGTCAACTTCGGGTGAATCGAATTGTGTTCTTCCGATAAAATAGCCACCCTCTTTTCTGTCAAAAAGTACTTTATGTGTTTGACCAATTTTTGTCTGATTCAATTCTAACGAAATACCTTGTTGTAGTGCCATAATATCATCAGCACGTTCTTGTTTTACTTCCGCAGGCACATCATCTTCCATCGAGAACGAGTGCGTATCGTCTTCATGCGAATAAGTAAATACACCCAAACGATCAAAACGCATTTTTTCTACAAACTGATACGTTTCCTCAAAATCTGCCTCTGTTTCTCCTGGGTGTCCTGCAATAAGCGTTGTACGCAAAGCAATTTCAGGAACACGGTCACGGATTGATTTAATTAGATCTTCCGTTTTTTCACGAGTAATTCCACGACGCATTGACTTCAACATCGCAGTTGAACCACTTTGTAAAGGCATATCTAAATACTTACAAATGTTTTCACGTGCGGCCATTACATCCAACACATCCATCGGGAAACCCGCTGGATAAGCGTATTGTAAACGAATCCAGTCTAAGCCTTCTACATCCGATAGGCGTTCTAATAACTCAGAAAGGTTTCTTTTTTTATAAATATCAAGTCCATAATACGTTAAATCCTGAGCAATTAGGATTAACTCTTTTGTTCCACGTCTTACAAGGGACTTGGCTTCGATTAACAAATCGTCCATTGAACGAGAAACGTGTCCGCCACGCATCAATGGAATAGCACAAAATGAGCAAGGACGATCACATCCTTCTGCAATTTTCAAGTAACCATAGTGAGCGGGAGTCGTCAATAAACGCTCTCCAATAAGCTCGTGCTTATAGTCAGCCTTTAGGGTTTTCAACAAACGAGGTAATTCGTTTGTACCAAAGAAGGCATCCACCGAAGGAATTTCTGCTTCTAAATCATCCTTATAACGGTGCGACAAACAGCCTGTAACGTATAATTTATCAATTACACCTGCCTCTTTTGCATCTACATAACGAAGAATGGTATCAATGGATTCCTGTTTTGCATTATCAATGAAACCACAGGTATTAACGATCACAATATTTGCATCATCCTTACTTGATTCGTGCGTTACATCAATACTGTTTCCTTTCAACTGGGTATAAATCATTTCAGAATCTACCAAGTTTTTACTACATCCAAGAGTTACGATGTTTACTTTATTTTTGCCTAATGTTTTGGTTTTCATGCTTTAGCCTATGTCTCACGACAAGGTAGTTTTATTGAGTTTACAAAAATACAACAAAAAAAGCGTAGTCAATTGACTACGCTTAATAGAGTATCTATTTTTTAGATTTTGTATGCTTTTTACCAATAAGTTATCTCACTAAGCGACAATTTTATCCACAATTTTATTAATATTATCACGGTAAGAAATCCCCAAAGGAATTTTTGCTTTCTCCAATAAAATATGACGGGCCGATATTCCGATAATTTTACGCACTGGAACTAGGTATGATTTATGCACTCTCAAAAAATTAGTCTCCGAAAACTTACTTTGCAAATCCGAAATAGATTCGCTAATTACCGTACTTTTTTCATTTGTATATACTTTGGTATAGCCACCCATCGCCTCAATATATACAATATCATCCACCATAAATTTCAGTAACTCTCTCCCTGATTTCAAAAAGACGACCTCTTTGAAATCAGTATTTTCTTGAATTTTAGAAACAGACCTTCTAAGTTTAATTTGTTCGGAAGCTCTACTGATAGCTTTTACAAAGCGTTCAAAAGTAAACGGTTTTACTAAATAATCAACAACCCCTAACTCAAAGGCATCTAATGTCATATCGCTAGAACTAGATAGTACGATTGTTTGAGGTCTAGCTTCCAACATTTTTATTAAATCAAAGCCATTAAGGTCATTCGTTTCTAAATTCAAAAACAAAATATCAATCGTATGACTGTGTAAAATAGGAAGAGCATCTAATGCCTTAGGGACAGTCTCTATAAACTCAATATGAGCGAGTTGTTCTGCATAATTAGACACCATATCTTGTACAATTTTATCATCTTCTATAAGAAGACATTTGAAAGTAATCATGGATTAGTAAAGGTTTAATAAGCACACAAAATATATTCAGAACGGCGAAGCAAAAGGGCGGTATTATAGCAAGTGGAAACACTAAAAAGATTCATCAGTTAGGGCGGTCTGACAAAATCGTAGTTGCTCTGCCGAAATTTAACTACTTAGACTAAAATTAGATTTAACTAAACTCACAACCTAATATAAACGATGTCATTACATTAAGCATTCAAAGTACGTATAACAAAGCTACAGCAAATAATGCAATTTAAAATAGGCTTTGCTATCAATAACTGAGTTTATTAACGTAGGAACGATTTCTTGTACTCAAAATCACCTACTCATTATATTTAAACAATTGTTTATGACTAATATCCGTATTTTTATACCGATGAATTGAGTTTCATCATACTTAAATGACTTTTTATGAGTATAAATTGGAAGGACACTTTTTTTACTGTAATTTTGGATTGCTAGTGATTCGCAATTAAGCATTTCATAGCTATATTTTGGTGTGTTAGTGTAAAGGATTTGGAATTTTTTCAAATCCTTTATTTTTGTCCCTACTTCACCCAAATTTCCAATGCTACTTACGTAGTTATGCTCCACTTATCGTTTATACCACTTTCTGTAAATTTTATATATGAGCGAGTAGATTCTCTTCATACATTTGTGATAAATCCAATCGTTACTTATACAGTCAAAACATATCATTTATCTGTTTTCTATTCTTGTAACGTATAGTATTTAATAAAGTCACTAACATTTATCATTTACACAAAAATAATGAAAGAAATAAAATTTACAATATTAACAACAACATTTCTTCTTTTATCATTTTTTTAACTTAACCAGTAGTTTTAAACAGAAAAACTCAACAAAAAATATAAGGTCAATATGAAGAATCGTTTTTTTTTACAGGCAGGTTGTCTTATTGCTGGACTGTCTGTTGCATTAGGGGCATTTGGAGCTCATGCGTTCAAAAATAGCCTAGAAGCAATGGGAAGGGTAGATACCTACGAAACGGCTGCCAGATACCAATTTTTTGGAGGAATAGCCCTCTTAATTGTGGGGATATTAAGTGCCACATATTCTCATAAGTCCATCACTTGGGCAGGCTATTTATTCTTGGTTGGCACTATTATTTTTTCGGGTTCATTGTATCTAATTTGTGCCACTGGAGTTACCCTCTGGGGTGCAGTAGCTCCCATTGGCGGATTAAGTTTAATACTTGGATGGGCTAGTTTATGCTGGGGTATATCTACAAAAAAAGCATAATTATTTCTTATTAAAGTTCTATTTATTCAAAAAAGTAGTATTTTAGTTGTATTGCTTCATTAACTAAAGTGAATAGACCCTTTTCAAGAAAATAATATGGAACTTAACGTACCTACAATGGCCGAAATGTTGGCCAATAATGAACAGCCTGAAATTTTATTTTGGGTTGGCTGTGCTGGCTCTTTTGATGACCGTTATAAAAAAGTAACCATCGCTTTTTGTAAAATTTTGCAAAAAGTTGGTATTAAGTATGCTGTACTCGGCACGGAGGAAAGTTGCACAGGTGATCCTGCACGTAGAGCAGGGAACGAGTTTTTGTTTCAGATGCAAGCAGCCATGAATATCGAAGTATTGAATGGTTATGGAGTTAAAAAAATTGTAACGGCTTGTCCTCATTGCTTTAATACGCTTAAAAATGAGTATCCAGAATTAGGCGGTAATTACGACGTAATTCATCATTCCACTTATTTACAGGAACTTATCAATGCAGGAAAAGTAACACTAGCAGGTGGAGGAGAATTTAAAGGTCAAAAAATCACCTATCACGACTCTTGTTACTTGGGACGTGCCAACGATGTTTATGAAGCTCCACGAAGCGTTTTGGAAGCATTAGATGCCGATTTAGTGGAAATGAAACGTTGCAAAACCAAAGGGCTTTGTTGCGGTGCTGGTGGCGGACAAATGTTTAAAGAACCAGAAACGGGTAAAAAAGACATTAACATCGAACGCATCGAAGAGGCTTTGGAAACAGGTGCATCAACGATTGCGGTAGCTTGTCCGTTTTGTATGGTGATGATGTCGGATGGGGTAAAAAATAAAAGTAAAGAAGATTCCGTAAAAGTATATGACCTTGCGGAACTTCTATTAAGCTCGATGTAGTTGTATGAAGGTAGGCATATAGTCGTATCTTCGTGTACTGATTAATGTCTCATACAACCTTGAAATCATAACGTATGTATATTCCTTTTGAAAATATGCCTGATTCAGCCCGTGTGTGGGTTTATCAAGCGTCCAGAAATTTAAGTGATTCAGAAGTACAAGCTATTCAAGCTCAATTAGTAGAACAAGTGAACCTTTGGGCAGCTCACGGAAGTCCGTTATCGGGTTCTGTGTTAGTGGCTTATAACCGTATGGTTGTGGTAGCGGTAGATGAAGCTCAAAATGCCGCTTCTGGTTGTTCGATCGACGCTTCTACTCGTTGGTTAAAAGATTTAAGTGCTGAAATGGGTATTGATTTCTTTAACCGTGCCATTACTTTTTGGCAAAATGATACGCTGAAAGAAGCAGAAATGCTTCAATTGAAAAATCTGGTGGCAACGGGAGAAATCACTCCAGAAACATTGATTTTCAACAACTTAGTAGCAACTATTAGCGAGTTAAAAAGCAATTGGCAAATACCAGCAGCAGCAAGCTGGATGAAACGCTATTTTGTACAGGTAGCGTCCTAAAATAGGTATGAGGTCATAGGTATGAGGTAGTAGGTATAGTGTCACTGCACAAACTACTACCTTATACCTACTACCTAAAAATACCTCATACCTACGACCTAATACCTACAAATACCTACTACCTACAAATACCTACTAC
>JBMLRK010000126.1:0-4300 GCA_049241065.1 Spirosomataceae bacterium | reverse complement strand
TTTCAGATGGGTAATTCATAAACCAACTTACATAAACAAAGACGGAATTTACTAGTTAAAGGGTTGCATCAAACTACATACTTTTTGATATTTTTTTGTATTGTGCTGTATATTAAATGATTAAGAGTGTCTAGTGTTCTAAGATTTTACAATAACTATTGTAAAATGAAGAGCATTTTTATCTGTTATTCAACTACGAGGCACTCCACTCTTCTATTTTGGGCTTTGTTTTCTTCCGTATCATTCGGAGCAACAGGGCGTGAGCTTCCATAACCGAAATAACTAAGTCTATTTTGGTCTATTCCCTTATTGATGAGATAATTGCAGATTACTTTGGCTCTGTTTTCTGAAAGTAAACGATTTAGTTTGGCATCGCCTACGTTATCGGTATGTCCAGAAATAGATAACTTCAACCCTGGGTTTTGCTGAAGAGCTTGATATAGTTTTGTAAGTTGAGGGTATGAATCTGAAGTTAGAATAAAGCTACTTTGTAGAAAATAGATTTTATCTAACTTCAATACATCGTTTACATGGAGGTTATCAAAGGAGGTTTCTTCCATTTTTTCCATCGTAACAATATGTTGGTACTCAGTACAAGTGTCGCAAAGAGCAACTAGGAGTTCGTCATACAAATAGTAACCTTCAGCCTGACTGTTAATGGTAATGGTGTCTGCTTCAATTAGGTTGAAACTAAATGGTTCTTTACCCAATTGGTTGGCCACTTTGTAGGTTTTTTGAGCTTTTTTTAAGCTGATAACGAACTGTGCGGGTAATTCCTTTTGTGTTTTTTCGTCAACGGCTTTTACCGAAAACTTGGTAACAACCCGTTTAGTAGCCGCTACCTGCTGTGCTTGGACTGAAAAACTTAAACCGATAACTAGAAAAGAATAGTAAAGAAACTGTTTCATAAATGACCTAAGATATTGACTGTTGGTCAAAGGTACTACTTTGACGCATTTCTGCCTTTATCGTTTGGAAATTTTATTGCCAGTTCCTCGCTGTCGGTTACATTTAAAGCGATTCATACCGTCTTCACGGAGGGCTTGGTGTTTGGTTTTTCTGGATTTCATGCGTTTTCGCCACATTTTAAAACTACTCGGAATGGAGTTTTTTCGCATAAACTCAATGACTTCTTTTTCTTTTAATCCAAACTGAAATTCGATGGCTTCAAAAGGAGTGCGGTCTTCCCAAGCCATTTCAATGATTCGATTGATGTCTGCTTCTGTTGTTATTTCGTAAGCCATAATTTTCTAAATTCTTGCTGTGAATCGTATGTTTTTGCTTGTTTTTCGATGCTAAAGTAACGGTTTTCTCGTGGGTCGTTGCCAACTCCTGCCAAGTATGCCCAGTTACCCCAATTGCTGTGAACATCATAATCTAGGAGTTGCTCTTCAAAATACGCCGCTCCGTATCGCCAGTCGAGGTGGAGGTCGTTACACAAATAGCTCGCCACGTTTTGTCGTCCTCGATTACTCATAAAACCCGTCTGTTTGAGTTCGAGCATATTGGCATCAATAAAATCGTTGCCCGTTTTCCCATTTTTCCACTTTTCAAACAAAGCCTTATTGTGAATATTCTTTTTGGGAATGTTGTTTTTAATGCCTCCTTTCAAGAAAAAAGCAGGGTTATATTTTTCCATGACAAAATAAAAATAGTCACGCCAAAGCAATTCAAAATACAGCCAATAAGTTGATTCATTGGCTTCTATGGTTTTTTCATACGTTTTTAGTGCCTGATAAATCTGGCGTGCCGATAAACAACCTAATGCCAACCAAGCCGAAAATTTAGAAGAATAATCACCTCCAACCATGCCATTTCTGGTTTCCTTGTACTGCGAAATACAGCGACTTTCTTCAAAATAATACTTTAGTCGTGCCAAACCTGCTTTTTCACCACCCCGAAAAGCTAATACTGCTCGTGCATCCTTAGGTTCTTCGTTCAAGTGGAGTTCTTGTAACGAGGGTAAGTGAGTGGTAGGAAGGAGAGGAGATACCAACGTCGAGGGCTTTGCTAAAGCTGGGCGAATAGGGGTGATTTGCTCAATTTTTTTCCGAAATACGGTAAACGTATCGGGTAACTCTCTTAGCGAAAATGGCAAATCTCGTTTGTCATATAGCCCATGCGTATAGAATGTTTTGAGACTTCCCCCTTGAAGAGCAAAACGATTACGGAGTACCTTTAACTGGGTAATTTCTTCTGAACTGACGTGCTGTTTGGTGTAAATAGTAGTTACGCCAAATTGTTTAGCTAGGTCGCAGAGCAGAGACGATGTTTCTCCTTTTAAAATAAGTAAATCTGAGCCAATGATTTGTAATTGGGCTTTCAGATTACTCAAGGATTCCAATAAAAAATTAGCTCTGAAAGTACCCATTCGTTTTTGTCCGAATGCTGTTTCGCTAAAAAAGGCATCGTCAAAGCAGTAAACGGGAATGATTTCGTCGTTTTCTTGGATGGCTTTTGTTAATGTTTCGTTATCGTGAAGTCTTAGGTCGGTCGTAAACCAGACAATAGCTCGTTTCATTCAGTTTTTCCTTTTTCTGTTTTACATCGTTCGCTGCAATAAATAACAGCTTCCCAGTTTTTCTCCCATTTTTTTCGCCAAGCGAAAGGTCGCTGACAAACGGGACACATTTTACTAGGCAAATGTTGCTTTTTTACCCCTTTCATCTGGATGTCTGTTTTATACACTACCATTTTCAAGTGAAAAATGTTTGAAGATTCTTTCGCATTTCTCCGATTTGTCATAGCGAAGCCTAAGTCTAATCATATTTTTTCTGCTAAAAGATGGGGTACTTTGAACTAAGAAATAAAACAACAAAGACGATGATTGCAGAAAAAAAACACCTTTCAGATTTACACGTTGCTCATAGCGATTGGGCTGTTCAATTAAATTTTTATACCGACGAAATCAAAATTTTACAAGGTCGCCTTGGCGAAATAAGTGCCATTTCTACGGATGCGTCGCAGAAGGTAAAGGTCGGACATTTTGAAAGCCAGTTAATTATCCAACAAAATGAATTGGACGTGCTTTTACACGATATTCAGGTAGAAGAAGATACCCTTGTGCAAAGTGCGTTGGATAATCCCGTTGCCGTAGATCACCGATTAATGACCTACGATGTTACCCTAGAAGATAGAATTACAACGTTCTCTACTTTATTTACCGATTTAAGAAAAGAAATGAATGACTTTTTTGTGGACGTGTTAGCCTAGTTTGGGCAAAAATTGAGTTAATAAAGCATCTTGACGATAACCTAGTTTGAGTTCATGCTTGCTTATTGTTGGTGGTGTGTGACCTCTACTCGTTTATGATGGGTAGAGGTTTTTTTGTAGGAATAGGCATTGAGTTTGAAAAGGGAGGTAGGCACAACGTAGTTTGTACTTGAATAACTAAGGACTTTTTCTTAGTTTTATGATACCCTGTCAGGGGCTAAACTTAAGAATCAACAACATGAAAAAGAAATTAGTAGTATTGTCAGGAGCAGGGATTTCGGCCGAAAGTGGGATTTCTACTTTTCGTGGAGCAGATGGCTTATGGGAAAATCATTCGATTTACGAAGTAGCATCGCCCGAAGGTTGGCGTGCTAATCGGGAGCTGGTGTTGAGGTTTTATAACCAACGCAGAGCCCAATTGGAAGAGGTCGAACCCAATGAAGGACACCGAATTTTACAGCGTTTAGAGGCTGATTTTGACGTACAAATTATTACCCAAAATGTGGATGATTTACATGAAAGGGCAGGGTCAACGAAGGTACTTCATTTACATGGCGAACTAACAAAAGCACGCAGTACGATTGACAAAAACCTTATATATTATATTGGAACAGAGCCAATTTCGTTGGGCGATAGGTGTGATAAAGGTTCACAACTCCGCCCGCATATTGTATGGTTTGGCGAAGACGTTCCGCTTATTGAGGTCGCAGCGGAAATGGTCGAAGAAGCAGATATTTTTGTGGTTGTAGGAACATCCATGCAGGTATATCCAGCGGCAGGACTCATTGACTATGTACCAAGAACAAGCCCGATTTATGTAATTGATCCAGAACCTCCTACACTTGCAAAACGTTCTAATATGCAGTTTATCCAAGCAGGAGGGAGTGAAGGACTGGCAAGATTGCAAGAGTTAATTCGATGAAACATTACTTGGCAAAACCTTATAGGTTTCTAAAACCTATAAGGTTTAAATTGTTGATTTTCAGTAATTTAAAATCCAAAATTCATAATCCAAAATCCCTACTATTCATTTCTCAAAATAACCGTAATAATCAGATAGCCTTCTGAAGAGAGTCCACTTTGATGA
>JBMLRK010000125.1:0-2996 GCA_049241065.1 Spirosomataceae bacterium | reverse complement strand
GCCAATGCCACTTTTATCCGTTGAATGGCTTCTTCAAAAACCGATACTTCTGCACATAACGAAGTACGGATATAGCCGTCACCAGCCGAACCGAAAATCCCTCCTGGGGTTATAAATACGGCGGCTTTCTCTAATATCTCATCCGTCAAGGCAAAACCTGTGGCATAATTCGCTGGGATTTTTGCCCATACAAACATTCCAGATTGGTTTGGGTCATACGAACAGTTCAATAAGTCCATCATCTCAAACACTTTTTCTTGACGTTGTTTGTAGATAGCATTTAAGTCGCTGTACCAAGAGCTAGGATTTTGCAATGCCTTAATCGCTGCCATTTGTAGCGGTAAAAACATCCCCGAATCCATGTTGGATTTAAAACGAAGCACCGTACTTACAAATTCCGCTTTACCTAGTAACATACCCATACGCCATCCAGCCATGTTATGCGATTTTGAAAGCGAGTTTAATTCTAAAGCAACCTCTTTCATTCCTTCCACTGCCAACATACTTTCTGGCTTATCGTTCAGAATAAAACTGTAGGGATTGTCGTTGACTAACAGAATGTTATGTTCGATAGCGAAGTCTCTTAATTCCTCAAAAAAGGCAGTTGTTGCTTTCGCTCCCGTTGGCATGTGTGGATAATTTACCCACATTAACTTCACCTTCGACAAATCACGTTGAGCTAAGACCTTCAAGTCGGGTAGCCAACCGTTTTCTTCCGAAAGATCATAATCTACCACACTTGCACCTGTTAGCAAAGAGGCGGCACGGTAGGTTGGATACCCTGGGTTGGGAACTAATACTTCATCACCTGCTTCCAAATAAGCCATTGCGATGTGCATGATACCTTCTTTTGAACCAATCAAAGGCAACACTTCATTCACAGGATTTAAGCTAACGCCATAAAATTCTTGATAAAACGCAGCAATTCCTTCTCTCAAAGCGGGCAAACCTACGTAGCTTTGGTAGGCATGGTGCTTGGGATGTTGAGCGGCATCAGCCAATGCGTCGATGGTCTCTTGAGAAGGAGGGAGGTCGGGGCTACCGATTCCCAGATTCATCACATCAATACCATTAGCACGCATTTCGGCTATTTGTTTTAACTTGGTCGAGAAGTAATATTCTTGTACCAAGTTCATTCGAGAAGCAGGTTTTATATTCATTGTTTTACGTTAGCATCGATTTTTCTAGTAAAAACCGAAAAAGCACAAAAAAAGCCAACTCCATGGAGTCGGCTTTGTGTATATTTTAATAGTAAATTTCTTCGAATTTAGTCAAAACACAACCGACCTATGCTTGTAGAGCATAGTAATAATAAGGACGGTATGCGTTGCTTAACTGTTTCATTGCCTCAAAGTTAAGGCGATTTTTTTAGTTAACAAAAAAAAATAAAAACTTACTTTTAGTAGTCATGTTTTTCTGACTAATTGACCCGTGTTTTATTTTTGACTTACTTGCAAGCACAAATCAGATGAATTAGTCCCTTATCTAGTTTTACTTCGATACCCAAATTTAGCCTATTATACATCTACAAGAAAAAGCATGGTTCTTCCCTCTATGCTTTCTTGTAGGCTATTTTGATTTTAATACTAAAAATTTCGGAATGACCTTGCTTACTTGGTCTGATTTTTGCTGCATTTTCCGAAACGCCCATTTAGTTAAATCAAAAACATGTTTAAAATCCTTACTACTATTATGCCATTTGTATTCATCGTGGGTACAATTGAAGCACAGTCTTTGAAATCTTCTTCAAAAGCGCTAGTTATTCCTTCTAATGTTATTAACAAGGTGAACGAAAAACTACTAGAGACTCCCAAAGAATCATTAAGTACGCCATCCTCCAATGGAAAAGTTACGGCGAGTTCAACAGAGGCTGATCAGGAACTAGAATCCCTAGAAGGCTTGATTGATGATGCAAAAAAGAAATTGCAAGAAGAGCGTTCTTTTCAGCCAGTATCCACCACAAAATATGAAAAAATTGAAACCCAGAATAGCACTGCTAACGTAGAACGTGGGTCAAGTTTAAGAGATATTCCTTTGACAGAAGAGGAGAGAGGTCAGTTATTAATTGGTAAAAATACGAATGTTCAGATGGATAATGAGGCTGATATAGATCAAGATTCTATTTACGTGTTGATTGATACTGAGCCAAGTTTTACAGGAGGTCAAGCAGCACTTTCCAAATTTTTAAGTACCAAACTTACGTATCCTAAAAACTCATCGGGTATGAATGGAAAAGTATTTGTTCGTTTTTTGGTAAGTAAATCTGGCAAAGTAGAAAAAGTTCATATTGCAAAAGGTTTAGCAAGCGAGTACAATAACGAAGCAATAAAGGCGGTAAAGCAGATGCCAAATTGGACGCCAGCTACCGCAGGAGGGAAGTCCGTTTCTGCTTATCATATCCTTCCGATTATCTTTTCAGCCAATTAATCATTCATTCAAGGACGTTTTAGAAGCTGTTTTTCGGGAAGAAGAACAGCTTTTTATTGCTTTTTCTGAAACTCATTGACGGCATCCCATACCAAATCTTGCTCAAAACCTTTGGTCAGTACAAAATTGACTAACTTCTGTTTTTGAATTAACGGATTGCTGTCTTTTATCTCTTTCGCCTTTTTCGTAATTAATTCACAGAGCGTTTCATAATAATCATCAGGGTCGATTTCATTCATTCCCATCCGCAAAGAATAGTCAGATACTCCCCGTTTTTTTAGTTCCTGCTTAATTTTCAAGCGACCCCACTTTTTTTGTCGAAACTTACTTCCTGCAAATATTTTGGCAAAACGTTCTTCATTTAAGTAATTATTTTCAATAAGCCAAGCCGTCATTTCGTCGGCATCATCGCCAAAGGTTTCCAGTTCGGCAAGGCGTTCTTTTACCTCTCGATGGCTGCGTTCTTGGTAGGCACAAAAATTGGCTATTTTAACGAGTACTTCTTTGTTCATAGCCTCAAAATTACAGAAAAGCCCCTAATCTCGAAAGACTAGGGGCTTTATTCTTTT
>JBMLRK010000124.1:0-2778 GCA_049241065.1 Spirosomataceae bacterium | reverse complement strand
TAAAAAGTTCTTCTCTGGCTATTCCAGCTTTTTTGATTGCCTTGCCAACAGCCTCCTCATTCATGTAGGATGCGGCCGTATCAATCAGTCGATAACCCGTTTCGATGGCTTCAATGACTGCTTTTTCGCATTCATTGGCATCTGGTATTTGAAAAACTCCGAAGCCTAAAATGGGCATTTCAATGCCATTATTTAATGTTACCGTTTGCATATTGTAAAGTGAAAATGTTAGATGATGGATGTTGAAGTTAAGTAATGAGATTTTATGGATAGTGTAAACAGCCTACTCATTAGTTCAAATTTTTATATTCATTGGGTGTACAGCCTACTCGCTGTTTAAACAACCTCGTAAAATGCTGTGGATATTTAAAGCCCAATTCGTAGGCAATTTCATTGACGGTCTTGTCTTTTTCAAAAACCTTATCTTTAGCAAGATCAATGATTTTCTCTTGAATATATTCTTTTGCCGATTGTCCTGTTTCCTTCTTGATTAAATCACCAAAATAATTTGCCGATAGGTGCAATTGTTCTGCAAAATAGGCTACCGAAGGTAAACCAATCGTGCGAGGGTTTTCGGACACAAAATAGCAATTCAATAGTTCTTCAAATTTGCCTAAAACTCCTTTGTTCACATAATCTCTTGTGATGAACTGACGGTCATAGAAACGTTCACAATAATTAAGAAATAACTCGATGGTAGAGGCAATTAATTTCTTACTATGCTTATCCACGGGTTGTTTCAGTTCTACTTCAATTTTAGAAAAAAGGTCTAAGACCATCTGTCTCTCATCGTCCGAAATGTGTAGGGCTTCGTTGGTTTTATAGCTAAAAAAATTGTAGTCAGCTATCGTTTTAGCAAGAATAGTCCCATGAATTAAGTCGGGATGAAAAACCAAACCGTGTCCTATTGGTTGATAAGGAATGCGTAGGTTTTCGACTTCTGCTACTTGCCCAGGAGCAAAGAAAACCAATGTTCCAGCCTGATAATCATAGTAATCACGGCCGTAGCGAATGTCTCCACATTTGACATCTTTCAAAAAAATACAGTAAAGTCCATACTGAAATTTAATCGTATCAGCCTCTCCCCATTCTCTCAGATTAGCCTTAGAAAAGTCGATGACACTCACCAAAGGGTGATAGGTCTTGTGGTTGTTTTCTGCATTGTACGTGCTGATATTGTTTATCGGATGTAATCGTTCCATGTTGCTCTGAGTTTGAGACAAAAGTAGTAATTCTCTTATAACTATGTCATTGCAGAAATTTGAATCAGTGAAAATGGTAGAAAAAGCAGTATTTTTTATACGATTCCTCGACCTAAATGTAGCTACTTTTGTAACCAGTGATGTCATCTTTTAAACAAATAACGCTTATGAAAATCTCTCTTTTTAGTCTTGTATTTTTTGTGATCAGTGTACAAGTTTTAGTTGCCCAGCAGACCATTCCGACTACTTCAAACATAAAAGACGAACAGACTGTATTACAACTATCCAAAGACAAATGGCAATGGATGGCAGACAAAGACGTGGACAAACTCAAAGGACTCTTTGATGCCAAGGCAAAGTTTGTTCACATGAGTGGTACTTGGAAAACAGACGAAGAACTTGAAATCATCAAGACGGGTAGTATTTGGTACAAAGAAGCCAAAGTTCATGATACTGCCATAGAAATGGCTGGCAAAACGGCTATTGTTTGGAATAGAATAACCTTAGTAGCAAATGTTAGAGGAAATGACGTAACAACAGAGTTTACCGTTACGGAAGTGTATCAAAAGCAAGGTAAAGCGTGGAAGATGTTAGCACTTACCTTTAGTAGTGTGAGAGACACGCATCAGATAAAGAAATAGATAATTGATTGTGGCGTAAAGAATTAGTACATTTAGAAGCTGTCTAGATATAGTAAAAGAAGGGGTTTAAACTAGAAAAGAACTTAGAATTCAAATCAATAACGCTAATTTCTTCTCAATTATATTGTACTAGATTTTTATAGAGCCTTAAAAATAAATAATGTTTGAAATTCATAAGTTCTTGTTTGAAATACATTATTTTTAATTGGTTTATTCATATATTTTTGTTACGTCTTAAAAAAAGCAAATTCAATACTATGGCAAAATATTCGCTAAAAATAAATGGAAAAATAAAGCAAGTCGATGTAGACCCTTCAACTCCAATGTTGTGGGTTTTGCGTGATCACCTCAATATGCCAGGCACTAAGTTTGGTTGCGGAATGGCAATGTGTGGTGCGTGTACCGTTCACTTAGATGGTACTGCGGTACGTTCTTGTAGTTTGCCTGTTTCGTCGGTGGGTAAATCTGCCATTACCACGATTGAAGGTTTATCTGAAACAGGTACACACCCTGTTCAAAAAGCATGGATTGAACACGATGTGGCTCAGTGTGGCTATTGTCAGGCTGGACAAATGATGAGTGCAGCGGCATTATTGAAGGAAAATCCGAATCCTTCAGACGAAGATATTGATAATGCCATGAGCGGAAATATTTGTCGTTGTGGTACCTATTTACGAATTAAGGAAGCGATAAAAAGTGTAGGTCATTAAAAGCCCACTAACCCCAGAGGGGGAATAGCCGCTTGAAAGAGGGAAGGGCGGGAAATAGGTAAAGTGAACATTTCTTTTTAAAATTTACTTCTGAAATTAAATGAAAAATAATACTAACAATATCATATCGGATGATTCCGAATCAGTAAATTCTCCTTCTGGCGGCTCTTCTCGTCGTTCCTTCCTCAAATCTTCCGTCATGGCAGGCGGTGGATTACTATTGAG
>JBMLRK010000123.1:0-2525 GCA_049241065.1 Spirosomataceae bacterium | reverse complement strand
ATAGGTATAGTACCTAGAAAGTCTCATCAAACCTACACCAAAAAACGCAACAACGACTCATCCCAAGGATTGGCTAAATTGTTGGTAATTTTTCCGTGTTTTACTTCTAAGGGAGATGGAATATTGTTGTGGTATAACTGCCCTGTGCCAAGTCCTTGTGGCATCAGTTGCTGGTATTCTGCGGTAAATTGGGTGATGGCACTCAAGCCTACATTCGACTCTAAAGCGGAGGTCAACCACCAGCCTATTTTTAGGCGATTGGCAGTTTCTATCCATTCTCTACTCTGCTGAAAACCACCTACTAAGGTAGGCTTTAGAATGATATATTGGGGATTGATTTGTTTGAGAAGTCGGTATTTTTCGGTGTAGTCTCGCATTCCTATGAGTTCTTCATCTAAGGCAATATCAACGGGCGTATCGGCACAAAGAGCCGCCATTAGGGCTATGTTTCCTTGTCGGATGGGCTGTTCGATGGAGTGTAAATCGTATTGAGCAAGGCGTTCTAATTTCGGACGAACATCTTTTTCCGTAAACGCTCCATTAGCATCTACTCGGAGAGTTATTTGTTCTTTCGTAAAACGTTCTCGGATGTAAGCTAACAGTTCGCATTCCATGTCAAAATCAATGGCTCCAATCTTCATTTTGATGGTATCGTAGCCTTCTGTTAACTTTTCATTGATGCGTTCAAACATGGTTTCTTTTGAACCCATCCAGATTAACCCATTGATTACCAGCTCTCTTTCTCCCTTCGTAAATTCATTATCAAAATAAATGCGTTTACCTCCATTCAATAAATCAAGCATCGCCATCTCGAAGGCAAAAACAACCGAAGGGAATTTTTTATCTAAAATTTGCTCTAAGATAATGTTCAAATTCCAAGGAAAAACTTCTAAATTAAAGGAGTTGAAATGTTCGCAAAGAGCCAATAATTGCAGTTCAAAATCGGGTCTATCATCCACGCTTAATCCTTTCAAAGGAGCCGCTTCGCCTAATCCGTAAACGCTTGGATTTTCTGTATCAAAGATTTTTATGAAATAACAATCTCGCTGGGTTAATACGCCTCGTGACGTACCCGCTTCAAATTTAAAATCGAATGTATATTTCGTAAAAACGGCTTTAAGACTCATCTTGCTTTTGAAAATAGTTAATGCGTGATGGATAATTTAAGGTTGATATTCAGCGTGTTTGCGTAGAATCGCTGCGAGTACATGGATATTCCTTTGCCGATTTTACGAATAAAACCAAGGTTAAATCATTATCTTACAAGCAGTTATCTTCGATACAAAAAATATCAATATATTTTCCCTTAGAAAGGGAGATGAAATTAATAAAAAGTCATAACTCTTTTAGAATTTTGTAGCGTAATAATCTTTTTTTTTCACCAAAGGGCGAATCCATCCCCAAGCATAAAACCGACGAGCGTGCTGAAATTCCTTTTATATCCTTTTTCACTTTTATACGGACTCATCACTGATTTTCGTAATGTTCTTTTTGACAAAGGTTTCAAATCGCAAACAGGTTTTGACATCCCTATTATTAACGTGGGCAATCTGACGGTTGGAGGAACAGGAAAATCGCCTCAAATTGAATATCTTATTCGTTTGTTAGCAGATACCTACCAAGTGGCAAGTCTGAGCCGTGGTTATGGGCGAAAAACGAAGGGGTATATTCTTGCTGACGAACACGCCAATGCGGAACAAATTGGCGATGAACCCATGCAGTTTTTTCAGAAATTTGGGTCAAAAATAAGTGTCGTTGTTTCGGAAAAAAGAGTGGAAGGCGTACAACAATTATTACAAGAAAAACCTACAACAGAGCTTGTTCTCTTGGATGATGCCTACCAACATCGCTATATCAACCCTTCGTTCAATATCTTGCTGATGGACTATAATCGTCCTTTTTATGAAGATTTAACATTTCCAGCAGGTCGCCTGCGTGAACGTCGTAGAGGAGCTAATCGTGCCGACTGTATCGTGGTAAGTAAATGTCCCGAAAGCTTAGACTCAAAAGCACAAGACACTATAAAACAGCAGATTAAGCCTTATTCAAAAGTAGGAACACCCATTTTCTTTAGTACGATTCGTTATGGAAATCCGATTTCTTGTATCGGAAAGTCAGACGTTTTGCCTACTAAAAATATCCTTTTAGTTACAGGAATTGCCAATCCGCTTCCTTTTGAAAACTATGTAGCACAACAGTTTACGATTCAAGAACGTTTGATTTTTAAAGATCATCATGCTTTTTCGGAGGAAGATGTAGCACAGATTAAGCAAGCGTTAATGCAGGAAAATACTTCCGAAAAGTCGGTACTTATGACCGAAAAAGATTCCGTAAAATTCAAGGATTTACTGGATAAAAACGACCCTATAGCAAGCCGATTCTTTTACATTCCCATCGAAATTGATTTCTTAAATCAGGAAAGGGACGTATTTAATAACTTGATTTTAGCACATTGTACCAAATGTCTAAAAACAAAGCCGTAATTTTGTAGGTATATTCTATTTTTCAATGCTGTGATGGGCGAA
>JBMLRK010000122.1:0-5294 GCA_049241065.1 Spirosomataceae bacterium | reverse complement strand
TTAGAGCGGTTCCATGTATTGTTATCGCCCACTAAACCCAAGATTTCGACATATTTGCCTTTCTTATTCATTTTTTCGACAAAATATTTCCCCAAATCAACGCATCCTGAATAGCTGTCCGACAAAATTTGAGAGGTTGCGGCATTCGCAGAATTCACTTCTCTATCCATACAAAAAACAGGAACGCCCGCTTCTTTCGCCTTCATTACATTCACGACAGAGCCTTTTGAATCGGTTGGGTTAAACAAAATGGCATTATACCCCTGAGCAATGGCATTTTCAAAATTATCTGATTCTAAAGCCGTATTGTTTTGAGAATCAAATATTTTAGTTTCGTAACCAAGTGCTTTTGCTTGAGCCGCTGCCGACTCAGCCAATACGACAAACCAAGGATTGTTTAAGGTAGAAACGACAATCGCCATTTTCTTTTGACCTTCTTTGGCAGCGTGCTGGCACCCCAACACGACTAATGCTAACAAGAATAATAACTTCTTCATATTATTTAGGTAATGCTGTTATGCGTAGGGCTAAATATGGTTTTAAGGGTAGCCTTACTTGTTTTCTATCTTTGTCATAAACTCGATAATCGATGTTTTCGGTTATCTCAAAAATGGTAGGCACTTCCTGAATGGTCATGTCCCACGTATCAATAATTTCTACTTTGAAACGAGTGCCTTGTTGGGGTTTGGCTTGTTCAAAAGAAGCATTTTTATAAGGCAAGTTAAATGTCCATGTATCGTTGATTTCTTTTCCGAAATAGACTACATAATGTCCCTTGCCACTCGATGCCGTTTTGAAATCTCGGCTAATATCAGCAGGTTCGATAGGGCCAGTTCCTTCTTCGAGAAGTTTACGAAGAAAGGCAACTCGCTTCCAACTTGTCCCTTTCAACTCACCTCCTTTTGCCCAGAAAATGGTGTCTTTCAAATCTTTAAATAAGTACGATTCGCCATGAGTTACATACGTTCCGCCAATGGTGCCCATCCAGATAAGGTGATTCATTTCTTCACCGCTGTATCGTCCCCAACGTTGTTTTAGATTTCCTTCATAGCCTACTTCGTCGTATAAAATTGGTTTCCCGTAGGCATTGCGTAAGATGGATGCTGCACCCCAATTCATAACAGGAGCTTCGTCTTGAATACTGACATGGGTGAATTCAGGTAACCAATATTCAATGTATTTGGCGGTACTTCCATGAATAGATAATAAGTGGTGATAAGGGTCTGCTTCCTTAACGGCTTTGGATAATTTCAACCAGTCGTCATGCGTTTTGTAGGTAACTAAGTCCCATTCGTTTGCAATAGACCACCACACATTTCGGTATGCTGCCAAGCGAGCGGTTAGGTAATTGATGTAAGCAAGATTGGCTTCCATGGACATCTTGTCAAAGCCCCAACGTTCTTTATCGTAGGGGTGAAATAAGATTAAATCTGCCTCTATACCAAGTACTTGTAAGTCTTCGATTCGTTTTTCTAAATGCTGAAAAAAAGCAGGATTAAAACGAGTATAGTCCCAAATCTTTTGCTCTTTTCCTAACGAATCTTTTTTGATTTCTTTAATTAAATAGGGGTATAAACTGGGTTCTTCCTTTACTAAATCATAGTTTTTGGGAAAAACGCCCATTCTGATTTTGTTGAAACCTGTCTTTTTTAAGGTATTAAGCGTCAATTCTTGAACAGCATTTGGCATGTGTGTCCATGCGTAAGCAGTCGTTCCGAGGGGATAATAGTTTTTCCCATCCGCATACTTAAAATTATACGTATTACTTACGACAACCATTCCATGATTGGTAGCAGATGCCTTTATACACTCAAGCGTTCCTTTTTGCTTGTTCAAAGCAGGGACATTACTTTGGGTGGTAAATTGCCAAGTTCCTAATTTCGTAGGCATAAAGCGAACCACAAAGGCATCATTCCCATCGTAAAAACCTCTGACAGTCAGTGTGGTATCTTTACTCGTAAAAGTAGCCGATAACGAAACGTTGACAAAAGGATTACCGTTAGTCAGTGATTTTAATCGTAATTCAAATTTGCTCCATTGTTCGACTTTTTCTTGACCAAAAGTGGTGAATACGATACAATTTATGAGGCAAATGAGACATCGTGTAATGACCTTTTTCATAATTTAGATTAAAATTAAGGTACAACTGTAACAACAACTCGTTGGTATCGAGTAAGGCTTGGTTTACCTGAGTCTGTAACTTCTAAAATAAAGTGCATCGTTTGAGGTACTAACACCTTCGGAGCAACAAAACTTATTTCTTGAGGCGTTGGTTTTGCGATGGTAATTCTATTTGCGGCAAGACTCCCCACTTCTTTATAGTAAATCCAGTTGTAGTTGACCGAGTCATTGTCTGGATCAGTGGCATTCCCTGCTAGTTTTACCTTTTCTCCAGACTTAACAGAAATTTCATTCGCATGAGCCAAAGATACTACAGGAGGATGATTGGCATCTTTGAACTCTTTGGATGTACTCCAGTCCATTCTAGCAAAAAAGTCATGTTGAAATGCCTTTCTCCATCTCCAAATAGTGGCATGATTGCTTGTGTGATAGCTTTTGGTAATTTCGCTATATACTTCATCTTGTGTATCTGTCCAGATTGGTCTTGTTTCTGCCTCATACATATACTTTTTGAAAGGAGGTATATAGCATTCATATCGCCCACCCCAGCTTCCAAAGTTGGGATTTTCAGGAGAACTTAATCCGTTGTTTATCAGTCCTAAGAACGCAGGGCTATCACCTTCCATTAGGTATTCAACTTTGGGGTATTTTTTCCCAAGCTCACCATGTGTACGTACATTTTCGTCTAAACATCTATTACTGATAATTGTGGTATCTCCCCCAAGAAAACGTCCGTGAAAAACATCCCCAGAAATTCCTGACCAAGTCGCATAGTGATATTGACCACCACCACGTTCTTCAAAGCCTGGGCTAACGACAAAGAATAAGTTTTTGTATGTATTCCGAATCCAAGGCCCTGTATCGTCTTGGTCTGAAATAGCATACACTCGTAATTTTGAGATAACTTTGGCAACTGTCGCTTCATTTTCAGTCTTACTAAGTGTCCAAAGAGCCTGTGCCAGCACATTTGTACCTCCCCATGCCTGTACATAAAGTGGTCGAGCGTCGTTTTTCAACATACTCTTCAATAACCAGGCAGAACCTTCCGAATCTTTTCCATCTCCCAAGCCATCCTTTCCAAAAACAGGCAGCCCTTTCTTAATTAGAGCATGAATGGTAGCCTCAGTTGGAAAACCTTTTTCATGAACCTCCAAATTATCCCTTACTTTCCCATACGCTTCTGTTATTTCATGCAGTCGCCATTCAGCGGTTTTGCTACGTTGCCAACAAGAAGTCGTTGCAACGATTCCTTCTATATCAAAATGATTGGCATAGGTCAGAAATCTCACATAAGACATGGCATCATCTGGCTCATTTTCAATATCAGTTAGTACAAAAACTCTAGGCTTTTGAGCAAAAGTGACCGTCGAGCAAAGGACGATAAGCAAGGAAATAATTTTTCCTAAAATAGAGCGTGGGGTTTTCATAATAAACTCTTTTAAAAAATTATACAATTTTTCCTATCAGCGTTAACACTTCTTTGGCAATACCGTCTTTCGTTAAACTATAATGAGCAAAAATCTCATTTTGAGAGCCTGTAACCGTATATTCATCTGGAATTCCCATGATTTTAAACTTATTCGTAAAACCATTTTGTAGTAAAAATGAAGCACAGGCTTCTCCTAAACCTCCATAAATACTATGCTCTTCTATGGTAATAATGGGTTTTCCAGTAGCAGCTACTTTAGCTAATAGCTCATAATCTAAAGGCTTGATTGTGTGCATATTAATCACGGCAGCCTCAACTCCTGATGCTTGTAATTGTTCCGCAGCTTGTAAGGCTGGATAAGACGTTTCGCCTGTACCAATCAGAATTACATCTTGTCCTTCACGTACCACACGTCCTTTACCTATTTCAAAAGAAACCTCTTTATCAGGACTTAATAAAGGCATTACTTTTTTGCCAAAACGCATATAAACGGGAACGCCCAAGGCAACCGCTTGTTTTACGGCTTCGGCTGTTTCGTAGTTATCGGCTGGAGCCATGACAATCAGGTTATTAACAGCACGTAACACTGCAAAATCATGTAAACTGTGGTGCGTAGAACCCAATGCTCCATAGCTTACTCCTGCACTGATACCTACCAAAATAACGGGATTGTCCGAATAAGCAACGTCATTTTTAATCTGTTCAAAAGACCTAGCCGTAAGAAAACAGGCAGGAGAAACAGCAAAGGTTTTCTTTCCTACCGAAGCCAGCCCTGCGGCAACGCCTACTAGATTTTGCTCGGCAATCCCTACTTCCACAATTTGCTTGGGGAATTTTTGACCAAAGGGTACAAGTTTACCTGAACCACGAGAATCACTGGTTACGACAATGATGTTTCGGTCGGAAGCCGCAAGGGCTTGTACCGTTTCTGAAAATATATCTTGATTGGGCTTGTCTGTCCCAATAATTGATTCAACTGTAGCCACGATTGTATAGTTTAGGATACCTAGAAAGGCACTTAAATGATGATGTTGAATTTTGAGTGATGAATTTTGAATTAAGTAATAAGAGTTATAAGTTAATCGTATATCTGTGTGCTTGCCTAAAATAGGTTGAGCCAACATCTTTGTGCAGAAATATTAATAAATAATTCCACTTCCTTATTGAGAACGTTGAATTTTAAACTTCACTCTTAAACAAAACGTCTGCCTTATACTTTAATCTTATAAACTTTTTACTTTTACTCAACTTGTTATCGCAAGATATTCATTATCTAATTCCTCATTTGCTTGAATATACTGCTCTTGAGTTGGTACTCCGTGATGCCATTTCAATTGGTTTTCCATAAAGCTAACTCCTTTACCCTTAATGGTATGAGCAATAATTAGTGATGGTTTACCTATTTCAAAAGGCAGTGAATCAAAGGCATTTTGAATTTCTGCTACGTTATTACCGTCAATTTCACGCACTGCCCAACCAAAACTTTCAAACTTTTTATCAATAGGACTCGTATTACAAACTTCTGCTGTAGTAGCCGTGATTTGTAATTTATTATGGTCAATAATAGCACAAAGATTATCCAATTTATAATGCGATGCGGTTAAGGCCGCTTCCCAGTTAGAGCCTTCGGGTAATTCACCATCTCCTAATAAGGTAAAAACTCGGTAGTCCTTTTCGTCCAATTTTGCTGCAATTGCCGTACCTACACTCATGGGTAGTCCATGACCTAAAGCCCCCGTATTTT
>JBMLRK010000121.1:0-2672 GCA_049241065.1 Spirosomataceae bacterium | reverse complement strand
AATGTATTATGCAAGCATACGGTTTTGGAAGATAAACGATTTGTTTTAATCAGGAGAACTATTTTGTATTAAAAAATCACCTCTTATAAAGTTCTACTTTTCGTCCATCGGGGTCTATACTTATTCTTGCCTTTCATGTAAAAAATGGCAATGTTCGTGTCTATCAAATATCTTTTCAAAATGATTCAATTATTCTTGTTGAAACTCTACTACTACGTATTTCTTCAATGATTTCTTCGGCAGATTTTGAAGATTCAAATGCTCCAAATGCCTGTTTAAATGACGTTTTTTTAGTGGTTAAATCCGTTTTAACCGATGCTGTCAATCGGGCAATTAAGTCCAACTTATTACTAGGACTTAGGTTATCAAGGAGTCCTAAATAACCTTCTATGATTTTAGAATTAAATTCTATTGCTTTCATACAAATGTCTATTTATACTGTAAATATTTTTTCAAACTATTTGATAGTCAATGTTTTATTATTTTATGTCCTGTTGTTGAAATTATACTAAAATGAACATAACGACGAATGAATGTGATATTGTTTGAACTATAAAACTACAGATAATATTGTTTGAAGTCAATTCTTTGTTAAGCTAATAATTTTTCATTCATCACTTAACAATGCATTTTCGTGCTTTAATTTATCAAACGGCTTGTGCTAAGGAAGAATGGTACAAAAAAGCACTGATTTAAGTGTGGAGACTCAAATCAGTGCATAAAATTCAAACAATATTTTCTTCTACGCCTTTTTCCCCGTAGCGTGATAAATAGAGCGTACTAAAATGGGTAAAACAAACAACAATAAATCAAAGGAATAGCCAGCTACAAAGAATAGACTGATAACAATGAGAATGCTAGTCAATTTGAAGTATTTTACCTTGTCTTTGACCGTAAACGCCAATGGGATATGCAAAGGAAATGCCCAGAAAAGGTTTAAGTTCCAGTTCGTTACCCCGTGGTCTGTGCCTACGCCTAGGAAGAATAAAAACCAGCCAATAAAGCCTACGAGTCCAAACAAAATTTTATCGAAAAGGGTAAATCCTTTGTTTGCTTTGCGGTTTTTGTAACTGATAAAAATCGTAAAAATTAAGAATAAGCTAAAGATAAAACTCGGACTTTGTAAAAAGGGCGTACTATTGTCTTCTTTCGGGAAGGTTTGAAATAAGGGTATTTCATTGGCTACGACAGGGACTTTGGCAGTACGTAAAGCAGCTTCTAAGTTTTCGGGTAAATAACAGGCTTTATAAGGCCCTATTTTCTCGTCCGATGGTAAGCCCAATGCCATATTCATACCCACCGCAGCCCAGTCTTGGTGTCCTCTGGTCAGGCATTTATTCATCCATTGACGGTAACTTTGTCCTGCCAAATTATTGTCTTGAATCAGGTTGTTCGTATCTTTTACCGCAATCAGCACTGCATCCCGAACACGAGTAGCACAGTTATCGAAGAAGAATTTATAAGGATAAATCCGACGGCTTGGGTCGTTATACTGTGCCTGAATCTCGTCAAAAATCGCCTGTTTTTGAGCAGGTGAAAGACGTAATTCTTGCATCGTCATTCCTCTGTTTTCTCGCTGATAGTAGTCCTGATTCTGAGCTAAGGTCGCATAACTCATGCGATAAGGAAGCGTTCCTCGGACAAACTTGCCGTAGAAATTCGGGGTGTCAAAGTCATATCCTCCCCAACTATAAGCTTGGTCGATTCCCAAAGAGGGGTCATAAATCCAGAGTAATGAATGTCCAAAAACATCATATAACTCTTTCCCCGGCTCGATGGTCACGACCGCAATTTTAGCGTCTTGACTCAATTGTTGAGCCACTGACCGAAGGAGAAACGAAGCGAAAATAAGTACTACTAAGCTGATTCGTTTGAGCATAGCTAATAAATTTATTAGATTTTGGATGTTGAATTTTAAATGTTGGATGTTGTTTTATGAAATAAGTGGCTTTTAATCAATTAGATAGTTTCTTTTATTTTGCCATTCAAAATTCATCATTCAAAATCCAACATCTAGTTGTCTATTCCTTCCCTGCCACCACAATCACGATTTCGCCTTTGATGGTATTAGGGTTTGCGGTATAATGAGCCAAAATTTCGGCTAAGGTACCACGTTGATTTTCTTCAAACATTTTTGTCAACTCTCGTGCTACCGATGCCTGACGTTCGCCTCCTAAATATTCGCAAAGTTGCTCTAAGGTCTTTAACAAACGGTGGGGCGATTCGTAGAAAATGATGGTACGATCTTCTTCAACCAAGTTTTTCAATCGAGTTTGACGACCTTTTTTGTGGGGTAAAAAACCTTCAAAACAAAAGCGGTCAGCAGGTAAACCTGAGTTGACTAAAGCAGGTACAAAAGCCGTTGCACCTGGCAAACATTCAATTTCGATTTCCTCTTTTAAGCATTCACGAACTAATAAAAAACCTGGGTCAGAAATCCCTGGTGTACCTGCATCCGAAATGAGGGCAAGGGTTTTGCCTTCTTTCAAGAGTTTGATAATGCCTGCTGCACTGTGGTGTTCGTTGTGTGCGTGATGTGAGTAAAGCGGTTTACTAATGCCTAAATGCTTTAATAACATTCCCGAATTACGGGTGTCCTCCGCAAAAATACCATCGACCGATTGCAAGACTTTGATAGAACGAAGCGTAATGTCGTCCAGATTTCCAATCGG
>JBMLRK010000120.1:0-17248 GCA_049241065.1 Spirosomataceae bacterium | reverse complement strand
ATTAACGCTCCTAATATTTTCACACCAAATGAAGACGGTAAAAATGACTATTTTGCCATTACTGATTTGCCCGAAGACAATTGTACCGAACAGTTTGAATCGTTAAAGATTGTAAATCGTTGGGGAGAAATTGTGTATGAAACCAAAGATCGTAATTTCAAATGGTATGGCAACGACCTTGCTTCTGGGGAATACTACTATTTGGTAAGCTATACAAAACACAGCTTTAAAGGCTGGCTAACCTTACTCCGTTAGCCAGTTATAATTCCCGAATATTGTATGAATTGCCTTCAATGGCGACATCCGTGTTGGCAAAAATAGCACTGGATTCTTCCAAATGAGCTTGTAGTGTTTTATAACGGGAGGAATAATGCCCAATGACTAATTTTTTCACTTTTGCTTTTTTGGCAATCATTGCCGCTTGAGCCGCAGTGCTATGCTGTGTTTCAATAGCACGTGGACGGAGTTCATCTAAGAAGGTTGCCTCGTGGTATAATAAATCGACATTTTTTACAATGTCAATAATAGACTCGGTATAAGCTGTATCTGAGCAAAAAGCATAAGAATAGGTACGGTTCGCTGGAGTCGTATATTCTTTATTGGCATATTTAATCTGTCCGCCTTCATCCAAAATGTCTTCGCCGTTCTTCAACTTTTTAATCTCGTCAAACGTAAGACCTTTGGGCATTTTTGCTTTAATAATCTTGCATTTTTTAGACTTTTCACGAATAAGAAAGCCACAACAAGGCACACGATGAATCAAGGGAATCGTTGTGACGGTTACATGAGCATTTTCAAAAAGCAAATACGATTCCTTTGGATTAGTTTCCGTAAAATGAATCTTAAAATTTAAAATAGATTCTGAATATTTTAACTGTACTGTAATAATTTCAGCCAATCCTTTCGGTCCAAAAATCCACAAATCATCCATTCTACGGTGCATATTCATGGTTGAAAGTAATCCGATAAGACCAAAGTAATGGTCTCCGTGTAAATGCGAGATGAATATATATTTTAAACGAGTTGACCGTACTTTATAACGCATAAATTGCATCTGTGTTCCTTCTCCACAATCAATCAAGTACCCATCTTGTTCAATAGATAAATGATGAGCTGTTGGATTTCGTGTCAAAACAGGTGACGCAGAACCTGTTCCTAAAATGGTTAATTGAAAACTCAAAACTATCGCTGGGTTTAATGAATATAAAAAAAGTCAGTGTTGCCACTGACCTAAATATACATGAATATCCTCAATTATTAGTCAAAACAAGGTGTTTTAATTAATAATCGTCTTCAGTACCGCCTTCAAACTCGCTTCCACCAAATTCGTCATCTTCTTCTGAATGGAAATCATTTTCCAAATCGTTCAAGTAAACAGCGTCCACGGCTTCTTCAATGGTAGGCATGATGGTCAAATCTTCAATTTTTGCCGCATCTAATTGATCAATGATTTCATCGTTCTTGGTAACAATTACGAAAAGTCCCATTTCATTAGCACAAATTTTGTGTGCCTTTCTGATTACAGAAACCCCATAACCGTCGAGACTTTCAATAGATGCAAAATCTACAATCATGTTCGTATAATCAATACGAAATAAGTTACGTACGAGTTTTTCAAAATCCTCGTAATTTTCCTGCGTAAGAGCAGTATCTTTTAGTGAAATGAGTGCGTATTGCTCATTTTTTTCAACTTTAAATTCCATAAGTTAGAAATTAAGGAGTGTAAAAATGCGGTTGTATTCGCTTACAAGACATTTTTACACGAATTAAGATAGCCTTATTATTGTTGGTTTAAAAACTTAATAACGTTATTTTCAACACGAGCAAGAATGTCATTCGATTCTTCTTTTACGAAACTCATCCCTGTTACTTTCTCAAAAAGCTCGATATAACGTTCGGAAATTTGGATAACCCATTCGTCTGACATTTCAGGAACTTCTTGTCCATCTTTCCCTTGGAAACCATTAGCGATAAGCCACTCTCTTACAAATTCTTTCGACAATTGCTTTTGAGGTTCTCCAGCCGCTTGACGCTCTGCATAGCCTTCTGCATAGAAATAACGAGAAGAATCTGGCGTATGAATTTCGTCAATTAAGGTAATTTGACCATTAATTTTACCAAATTCATATTTTGTATCTACTAAAATTAAGCCTTGTTGAGCAGCCATTTCAGTTCCACTTGCAAAAAGAGCTAAAGTATATTTCTCTAACTCAACGTACTCTTCCTCAGCAACTAACCCTTGCTTTAAGATTTCTTCACGAGAAATATCCTCATCGTGTCCTTCGTGTGCTTTGGTTGTAGGCGTAATAATTGGTTGAGGTAATTTATCATTTTCCTTCAATCCTTCTGGTAGCGTTACGCCACAAAGTAAACGACCACCCGCTTTGTAGGTACGCCAAGCATGTCCTGCAAGGTATCCTCTAACAACCATTTCAACAGGATACGTTTCACATTTAAGTCCGACACTTACATTGGGGTCTGGAACAGCAACCAACCAGTTTGGTACAACGTCTTTGGTAGCGTTCAAGAAATGTGCTGCAATCTGATTCAAGACTTGTCCTTTGTAAGGGATAGCACGAGGCAAAACTACATCAAATGCAGAAATACGGTCAGATGCAACCATTACCAACAAGTTCTCAAACGAATATACATCACGTACCTTTCCTTTGTAGAAATTAGTTTGATTCGGAAAATTAAATTGAGTGTTTTTTATTATGTTCATTGTTGTAGCTCTCAACCCCATCAGGAGAGCATAAAGGTAAAATTCCCCGTGGGGCTACGGGGATGTTGTTACATTCTTTCTATCACAATAGCAGACGCACCACCACCACCGTTACACACAGTAGCAACACCAATACGTCCACCTTTTTGTTTTAATACATTCACTAACGTAGCTACAATTCTAGAACCAGAAGACCCTAGTGGATGACCTAAAGCAACTGCACCACCAAAAACATTTACTTTGCTATGAGGTACGTCTAGCATTTTTTCAAAAGCTAATGGTACTACTGCAAAAGCTTCATTCACTTCAAAGTAATCCACTTCTTCTTTGATTAATCCAGCCATTTTGAGTGCTTTAGGCACTGCAATCACAGGAGCAGTTGCAAACCATTCTGGTTCTTGTTCTGCATCTGCAAAACCTACTATTTTTGCCAATGGTTTGATTCCTAATTTATTGGCCTTTTTAGCTGACATCAAAATTAAAGCAGATGCCCCGTCGCTTAAATTAGAAGCATTAGCAGCCGTTACTGTTCCTCTTTTCTCAAAAGCAGGTTTTAAATCAGGTACTTTATCTACTTTGATATTTTTATACTCTTCATCTTCATGAATAGTAACAGGTCCTTTTTTTGTTTGTATTTCTACTGAAATAATTTCATCGTCAAAGAAACCGTCTTCTGTAGCATATTCTGCACGCTTGTATGAATCAATCGCATATTTATCTTGATCTTCACGAGAGATACCGTATTTACGAGCCGTGCGATCTGCAAAAACGCCCATAGGTAAGTTATCGAAAGCATCAAATAAACCATCTTTCTCGATTCCATCTACAAAAGCCGATGAACCAAATTTGTAACCAAAACGAGCATTCGGCACATAAAATGGCGTATTAGACATACTTTCCATTCCGCCTGCTACTACCACATCAGCCAAGCCAAGCATGATGCTTTGAGCTGCCAACATGATTGCTTTTGCACCCGAAGCACACACTTTGTTGATGGTAGTACAACGAGTGGCAACTGGTAAGCCAGCACCTAATGCGGCTATACGAGCAGGGCCTTGTCCGACATTGGCAGACAACACATTACCCATATACACTTCATCTATTAATTCAGATTTTAGACCAATTTTTTCAACAGCACCTTTGATGGCGATACTACCAAGTTGAGTTGCAGATAAACTTGATAATACTCCTCCAGAATTACCAATCGGTGTTCTTACAGCCGATACGATATAAACTTCATTTTGCATATTTAGATACTTGGGTGGTTAATTTTAAAATATTTAGGGTTGATTGAATTTGAATCACTACCAGTCCTGTTTCAAGACGGATGACTTATTTTTAGTATGTATATGTCCTTGCTGTATGTATTGTATTTCACTATTTTTCATTCCATCTAAAATCATCATTGCACCTTCTAAAGAAAGACCGTAGTTTTTTAGGGTTTTCAGTAGTTGACGCTTCTCTTCATTTTTTTCTGGATTCGTCGCCTGAGTCTCATTTTTCGACGACGGTGGTGTAGTTTGGTTATTAGGAACTTGCTTACGTTGCTCTTTTGGAGGTTTGGGCTGATATAACGTTCTTAACAATTCGTAATTATAACGTGCAATCTCATTTTCTGGATTAATTTTTAAAGCTTGCTTAAACATCGCCAATGCTTGTGACGAATCTTTTCCCCAGCAAGCTAACAAACCTAATTGAGAATAAGTTGTGGAAGCAAACGATGTTTCCTGCAAAGCTACTAATTGTAAATATTTTTTTTTAGCATTTAGGGTATCTTTCGCTAAAAATAATGCTTGAGCATAATTTTGTACTACTTCTGCTGGAGGAAAATAGGAGTTTTGCAAAATAATTGCATACTGAGTAGCGGCATCTTGGTAGTCGTCTAAACGGATAGAACGCTCTGCCATTAAGATTGCCTGATTTCGTTCATTGACTTTCGTAAATGAACCATTATCGAAAATCCAAAAAAATATGTAAAAGATAAAATAGCTCAATTAGATAACCGATTTTGGATGATTTAATAAAATTTTATAAAGACTAAGTAGTCGTCTGTTTAAAGTTTAATGTTCAAAGTTTTAATAAGCTACTATTATCTAGCAACTTATATCCTATTTTGACACAATTAATAACATAAACTATTTATCAACGAGTACTTAGTTGCTAAATACTTATAAACGAAAGGTTCGAATTGTAAAGAAAACATCTAAACCGATGAGAAATAAAGCCAACAAAAGGAAATAAGCATATTTATTACCAATCACATTTACCTGCCGTTGATCAATCAGGTTGGTAGAAATTTGCTCTACTTGTTCAATTAGACCTGCAAAACTAGCAGAAACATCACTCAATTCAACATAAGAGCCACGAGTTTCAGCAGCTATTTTTTGCAAACCTGTACTTTCTAATTTCGTCACTATCACATTGCCGTCTGCATCATGCTTAAAGCCCTTACCCTCTTTTATTTTAGCTCCATTGGCTGTACCGATACCAACAGAAAACAAATTTATACCATTTCTTCTGATTTGTGAGAGCAAATTTTTATCTAAATTCCCAAAGTTTTCGCCATCACTCATCAAAATAATCACCTTCGATTTATCGTTGGACTTGGTTTTCAATAGCTTTTTGAGAGCCAGCTCCAAGGCAGGATTAAAGTCTGTTCCTCCGTGTGAGAATAATTTTGTACTAATTCTAGGCACAAATAAATCAATAGAGCTTCTGTCGTATGTTAAAGGCGAAAGTAAATGAGCCTCCTCCGAAAATATGATGAGTCCTACCCTATCTGAACTAAAGTAATTAATCAGATTACTCACTTCATACTTTACTTTTTCCAATCTACTCGGCTGTATATCAGCAGCATCCATCGACTTAGAAACATCTATCAAGAGCATTATCTCTCGACCCTCTGCCCGAATAGTCCCTGCAACATCCCCAAAAGAGGGTTTAAGTAACGCCATAATCAACAGGGAAAAATAGGCACTTCTCAAGACAATCTTCAAAATACTTGAACGAGTCTTCGTTTTTAAACGCCTAGCAATCCAATAGATTCTCAGAAGATACAGCAAGTATATCCCGATAAAAGCAAGCACAAAAAAAAGTTCTGTTTGCCCAAAGGCTGCATTCCAATTCATTTAGTATAATTTATACCCTATTTCATAGGGGCTTTTCTCGAATTAAGTGTCTCCCCAAAAGAAACCTCTTGTGATTAAGGAAACTAAATATATTCCGCACAGGTTACTTATGACCGAAAGTACGTCAAATAAATAGCTAATCCTCTTTTGAACAAATAGACTAATCAATACAACACATGAAACGACTTCTTTATATTTTCTTAGTTGCTTCAAGCTCCTTTTTGCTATCATGTAGTCCTACGACAAGCATGATGCACTTACGTCCTATTGCGGAAGAAACTGCCTATTTTGATGGTAAAGAAGTAGTGAAAGCTGAGAAAGACAGCATCAAGATTGTAGCTTCTTACGACGGACGTTATGACAAATATATGGTTTTTGACATTGAGATTTTCAATAATACTGACAAACCCCTAACGATTTCTCCTAAAAACTTTTCATTCATGCCTCTGGACATGGATAAGAATCCTATTTATCGAAGTGATTCAACCTTTATTTACCAAGCAGTTGAACCGCAAGAACAACTCCAAAAGACAGAGTACGCAATCCAAAGGCAGCATACACAATTAAAAACGGCTAAAGTTGTAAATACAGCACTCTTTATTGGAGGAATAGTTGCGATTTTGTCAGCAACAACTGATAAGCGTTCTGAATCTGCATGGCGTACGGCAAACATTGGAGAAACGATGATTCAAGCAGCCTCAATCAAAAGAGTCATCGACCATGAAAATTACTATACAAATTTAGACAAAATTCATAGAGAACAAGGGGTATGGATGAACGAACGTTTTAAAACAACAACGCTATCTCCTCATTCGTCTCTGAGAGGTGGGGTTTTTATGCACGCAATTCCTAAAGCTAGTTTCATTCAACTTAGCTATCCAACTATGAACGATTCAATTACCTTTTTATTCCAACAATCATTTGAAAAACGTTAAAATAAAAAAGTCAAGCCCGTAATATGGAGCTTGACTTTTTTATTTTAACGACAATCAACATAAGAGCTTAACTTCTTGGATTTGAGTATCTCCTGATAACGTCATTTTCTAGTTGAATGGAATTAACTTTAATAATTCAAGTAGTTTTAACAATGGTTTATGTTAACTAAATTCCCTCGAAGTAGAAAACAATCTACACATTGTCAAAACTACCGAATTTTCTTGCCCTAATTGATGATTATAGGGCAAATTCATCTCTCAAGTTTAGGGGAAAGATCCCAATGCTATTTTTTAGCAGAGATAAATGAATTTCAAAAGCATAATTCATTTTCTTGAAATACACCAGTCCATTTTCCCAGAATAAACTGACGACATTCTCAATTAATCCTTATCCTTTTGGGGATGAATTTGTATCAATTTCGTATTAACTTGCTGGGAAAGTATCAAGAAAATACTATCGTTGAACAAACTCATCGGTTACATTCATAAACATATCATACAATTAGAAATTCGCCTAACTAATTATAGATCTGTCTATTTACAAAAATCGTAGCAAATAAAATAGCTAGTCAGATTCCCCTCATTCTAGTAAACTAAAGCTACGAGTTTGTAGTCTATCGCTGTAACAGCTTAATTCATATACGAAAATAAAGACGTGTCGGACTTTGCTAAGTTCATACGAGTATGTCTTTTAGCAAGCCTAACTTCCAGATTTTTTTTGAGATTGAGCCGTCACTTGAAAGCAGTAGGGGAATATGGCGGTAGTTCCCCTACCAATACCGTGATGATCTATACGGCAACTAATCAAGTGTGAACCTTGAAGAAGGTTCTAAATAAAAATATCAGAAAAAGTAAGAATTATAAGCTAGTAGTTTCCGTTGGAATTTCCTTTCTTAACTATTGAGATAGGTTGTTAATGACAAACAACTAACGGTAATTGAGTTGGTCAAATAAAACATCTCTATCAAATGAGCAAGTACAGGATTGATCCATATCAACTATTTTGCATTTTAAAAGGATATTTTGGCATGTTAATATATAAGGATATGTTATGGATTAGGATTACTGTTTATATTATAACTGATTTCAAAGAATTACGTTGTACTCAAAGGGACAATAATAGTTTTTTTTTGAACCATTCGAAATTAATCTATTTATAAAACTACTAAAAGTAGAAATTTTGGCAAAAAACATTGATAATTGTCCATTTCGATAGGTAAAACTAGAAAAAAACTATACAGAATACATCAATTATATGTATATTATTTTCTACTTTTAACATTAGAATTTCTTATCAAAAAGGTAAAAGATTGACAGACTAATTGTTAACAATAATTTAAGCGTATAATCAAACTACGTTTACTTATAAACGGCAACTTCAGTACCAATTTTCTAAACGCTCCATTTAATTAAGTCACCTGAATTTTCAGGAAACTAAATCTAAAAATTTATGAATTTAGAGCTATCTCATAGACCGTTCTAAATTATTACTAAGCTATTATAAGGTTAGTTTATTAATGAAATAGCATAAAATCCTTACTCAATCAACAAATAAGAATACAGTACAACATGGAACACAGACAACTTAAATATTTTGTTGGTGTTGCTGAGGCATTAAGCTTTAGTAATGCAGCAAAAACACTTTATGTATCTCAATCGGCACTTAGCCAGCAAATTTCTTTGCTAGAAACTCAACTGGGTGTAGCCCTATTCGACTGTAATAAGCGAACAAAAGAAAGAAAAGTAGAACTTACCGAAGCGGGACACGTGTTTCTAAAAGAAGCTAAAAAAATCTTAGCGTTAAGTGATATGGCAATTGAATCGGTAAGAAATATTTCCCAAAAAAAGAATATTGTTCGACTAGGTATTTTTAGACGTTATGAGTTATTAGCCGTTTTCACCAAGTCCTTTCCAGATGTCGAAATTCGGGTTGTTGAATTCCATTTTAATTCGGATACAGAACAAGAACTTTTGAATGAAACGGTTGACATCGCTGTGACTTTTCTTCCACTCAAGAAAGAGGGTATATCCACAAAAATATATCAAGAAGGTCATTTAGTAGTCATCTTATCTAAAAGTCACCCATTAGCTACAAAAGAGCGTCTGACGTTTGCGGAATTGAGAAATGAAAAATTCGTAGGGATAAGTAAAGCTATCAATCCACTGGCAAACTATACGGATTTAATCAGTAATAAGTTGGGATTCAATATTGAAGAGTCGGTTGCCCAAACGGTAAATAGCCTAGATCTCATGCTTTCGATGATTTCCTTAGGCATTGGTATTTCAATGGTGCCCTCTTTTATAAAACTTAGTTCAGACAGTGGCCTAGTTACTGTTCCTCTTTACAACAACGATGGTTCGGTGTTTACCGATATCAATGTCCAGATTGGGGTAAGTTATAAAACATCGAATGCTAGCCCCCTGATTCGTGCATTTATAGACAAGGTTGAGAACATTACCTGAGCAAATCATTCCTCTGAAAGTGAGTGGGTTTAAGAGAATAAGCGACTAAATTCAAAGAAAATGCTTTTTTATCGTATGACACGTAATAATTTTCAAAAAAACTAAGTATTATTCCTTGATTTTTTAAGAAATTTGCCATCCAATTAAAATTTGGGGTAAAGCAATGATAATACCTTGTTTGCCCTGCACTTAAACATTCATATTGCATGGAAATCTTAAAAAGTAGTCGCCTTGATTCGCTCCGCTACGATATTCGTGGGCCAGTGTACGAAAAAGCTCTTCAACTACAACGTGAGGGCTATAAAATCACTTCGTTGAATATCGGCAACCCAGCGGCATTTGGCTTTGAGACTCCCGACGAAATCATTCATGACATCATCATGAATATTCGCAACGCTCAGGGTTATGCCGATTCCAGAGGGTTGTTCGCCGCCCGCAAGGCCGTCATGCAATATTATCAAAGCAGAGGAGTTAAGGGTATCAACATCGAAGACGTATTTATCGGCAATGGCGTTAGTGAGTTAATTACGCTCACGATGATGGCTTTATTGAACCCAAGTGATGAAATCTTGATTCCTTCACCTGACTACCCACTTTGGACGACCTCCGTAGGACTCGCTGGTGGTACGCCTGTGCATTATGTATGTGATGAAGAAGCTGACTGGAATCCTGATTTGAAGGATATTGAATCAAAAATCACCAAGAAAACCAGAGGGATTGTTTTGATTAACCCTAACAACCCAACGGGTGCGGTTTACGAAAAATCGGTGGTTGAGGGAATTGTTCGTCTGGCTGAAAAACATAGATTAATCGTTTTTGCAGACGAAATTTATGATAAAATTTTATACGACGGGGCGGTTCACCATACTACGGCAGGAATGTCGGAAGAAGCCCTAATTGTTACGATGGGTGGAATGTCTAAAAACTATCGTGCTGCTGGTTTTAGAGGTGGATGGATGGTTTTGACTGGAGCGAAACACAAAGCAAAATCGTATATCGAGGGTTTAACGTTTTTAGCAAGTATGCGTTTATGTGCTAACGTTATTACACAATACGGAATTCAGACGGCATTGGGAGGCTACCAGTCAATTGATGATTTAGTAACCCATGACGGACGTTTGTTCAAGCAAATGGATTTGGCTCATCAGAAACTAAATAGCATTCCGGGGGTTAGTTGTGTTCGTCCGAAGGGGGCAATGTACTTATTCCCAAAATTCGATTTAACGCAATTTGACTTTAAAAATGATGGTGACTTCGTATTGAGTCTATTGGAAGAACAGCGTATTTTAGTAACGGGTGGACAAGGCTTTAACTTTAAAAAACCAGACCATTTCCGTATTGTATATCTTCCGCATTTGGAACAATTGGAAGTAACCATGAATAAAATCGCCTTGCATTTTGAGAATCATCGCAAAGTGAAAAAATAAGTAATTTAGTACCCTGACATATTTAACCACATAGGCATATAGAAAACATAGTTTTGTGAAAGTCTAGTAATCAATCGCTTACGCTCAGAATGTTCCTATATAATTCTTAGAATAAATGTGTTTTAATACTTAAAACTCCCCGAAAATTCAACTGGTAATCTTCGGGGAGTTTTTTTATTGCTTCCCTCCTCCTATTCGCTTCAAGCATTTGTGTATGTATTTCCCTCTCTTTGGTGTTACCGTTATCGGACTGATTGAATAATTCCAAAAATCATTGTCTATTTTAAAGATATTAAATTAGTTTTATTATACATTTGCACCTACAAAGTACTATTAATCTCAAAAAACATCCAAAATAGTAGTGTTTTGTCTAGTCTTAGAGAATACGATTCTTAACATCCATCCCAAGAAATGAGATACATAACCCTCTTGATGCTGTTGTTTGCCCTAAAAACAACCCTCTTTGCTCAATATAAGCAAGATAAACTTCTGTTTGGAGTAGCTTATTACGATGAATATATGCCTTACGAACGTCTTGAAAAAGATGTAGCAATGATGAAAGAAACGGGCATCAATGTAGTTCGTATTGCCGAATCCACTTGGAGTACCGTTGAGCCACAAGATAATGTATTTGATTTTAGTCATATCGATAGGGTACTTAATGCCATGCACAAAGGAGGAATTCAGGTAATCATTGGCACACCGACCTACGCAGTACCCACCTGGCTGGTCAAAAAATATCCCGACGTGTTAGTCACTACCCCACAAGGACAACGCCAATACGGAGCAAGACAAAACATGGATATTACGAACGAGCATTTCCGTTTTCATGCAGAACGAGTAATTCGTAAAATCATGGAACACGTCAAAAATCATCCCGCAATTATTGGCTATCAGGTGGATAATGAAACAAAAGCCTATCAAACGTCGGGTGACAACGTGCAAAAAGCGTTTGTCCAGTATATGAAAACTAAGTTTAAAACACTCGATAACCTCAATAAGGCATTTGGTTTAGACTATTGGAGTAACCGTATCAATAATTGGGATGATTTCCCTACGGTGAATGGAGCGATGAGTGCCTCCATTAATGCTAGTATGAACTCAGAATTTAGTAAATTTCAACGTCAATTAGTTACGGATTACTTGGCTTGGCAAGTAAAAATTGTGAAGGAATATGCTCAACCAACGCAATTTGTAACTCAAAACTTTGACCTCGACTGGAGAGGCTTTTCGTATGGGATTCAAACCGATGTGGATCATTTTGCAGCAGCGAAGTCTATGGATGTAGCAGGTATTGACATCTATCACCCCACGCAAGAGAACTTAACAGGAATAGAAATTTCATTGGGTGGTGACCTTGCCCGTTCGATGAAGGCAGGCAAAAACTATTTTGTTATCGAAACCGAAGCACAAGGATTTGCCCAGTGGGTACCTTTTCCGAACCAGTTGCGTTTACAAGCATTTAGTCACTTAGCTTCGGGGGCAAACATGGTCAGTTATTGGCACTGGCACTCGATTCATAACTCAGCAGAAACCTATTGGAAAGGACTTTTGAGTCATGATTTTGAACCAAACCCAACGTATCTGGAAGCACAAACTATCGGTAAAGACTTTAAACGACTAAACGATAAGTTAATCAACTTAAAGAAAAACAATGAAGTTGCCATTCTCTTCAGCAACGAGGCTCAAACAGCTTTTAATGCCTTTAGTTTTGGTTGGGGTGCAAGAGAAACTTATAATGACATTTTACGTGCTGTGTATGACCCCTTATTCAAAATGAATGTAGGCGTAGATTTTATTGATCCTAGCACCAATTTTAGTTTTGGAGAAAATGGATTTGGGAAGTATAAGGTCATCGTTGTTCCTGCTCTCTATGCTGCATCGGATGAGTTGATGAAACAGCTCAATCAATTTGTGAAAGACGGTGGTCACGTCGTTTATACTTTCAAAAGTGGCTTTTCGGATGAAAATGTAAAGGTGAGAACTTCTGTACAACCTGGTTTAGCCAATGATGTGTGCGGTATTTCGTACAGTCAATTTACCATTCCAAATGGCGTTTCTCTAAAAAATGACCCTTACAAAGTAGGAACAGCTTCCAATAAAGTTCATACATGGATGGAGTTGATTACGCCTACCACTGCCGAAGTATTGGCTTATTATGAACATCCGCAATGGGGTAAGTATGCAGCCATCACTCAAAATCATTTCGGAAAAGGATTGGCAACCTATATTGGCTGTATGACAAGTCCGAGTTTGACTGAGCAAATTTTAAAACAGGCTCTTACAAAATCGAATTTATGGGGAAAAGAACAAGAATTAGCATTTCCACTTATTACTAAATCTGGCGTAAATAAGCAGGGTAAAACGATACGCTATTTCTTCAATTATTCAGACAGTCCAAAAGCTATCAAATACCTTTATAAATCAGGAACAGAATTATTGAGTAATCAAGCTATTGCTGAAAATAATGCGATGACTCTTGAGGCTTGGGGAGTAAAAATTGTAGAAGAGAACTAGGCATTTAGTAGTTATACTAAGCGAAAAGGGATTTGCGAAATAGCGAATGAGTAACCTTTTTAAAGTAAACAAATGAACCTATTCGTTTTGCAAACTTAGCTTGTTTGAGTATAGTTAAACCAATGGGATTATGGTTAAAACCTACTTATAGTCAGTTTTTAACCATAATCCCGTTAGTTTTCACCCCAAGAGAGTTTGTCCCATCACTTATTTATCTTTAAAACGATACAAATAAGGGGCTTTGTTGGAAGCTCCCGTAAATTTCTTTTCGAGCCTTTCTAAGACATTTAAGTCTAAGATTTTCTTTTGAAAATTGTTGCGTGCAAAAGGTCTATCATAGACGGCTTCGTAAAGCTCCTGCACTTCTCGCATGGTAAAGGTTTCGGGTAACAAATTAAAACCTATCAGTTTTTGATCTAGGTTTTGCCTTAATGTTTCAAGTCCGTACCGCACAATTTCTTGATGATCCATAATCATCCTTGGAAGCTCTTGTACATTTATCCAGTCAATCGACTCGTCCATTGCTCCTTTTTGAGGTGTAACTTTGTTAATATCAACTAAGGCATAGAAACCAATCGACACGAAACGTTTGCTTAAAAAATCTACATCTGACGCATCAATAGCCCCACTGCTCAACAGCGAGTTTTTCATTTCGCTTATGTTCGCTAACAATTCTTGATTAACCCGTCTTTCTTGTCCAAATACTCTAAATTGCTCTAAATAAATATCTTTGATACTCGTTCTTTCCTCCAAAATTCTCAAAGCAGCGTGGTCGATCCCCTCCTCCTGCTTTATGAAACCACCAGGTAAAGCCCAAATATCTTCTTCAAAACCCAATTTAGGTACGAGTACCTTCAATTCTTTGTCTTTATAACCAAAAATGACACAATCAATTGACAGTTGGTTAATATAGGATTTTTCCTTAAATAATTTCATTGCATACTTCTTTATTGAGTTACAAAGTTACCTCTTAAACTTGAAATCTACCATTTATAAAATATGATTATTCAAATAGTAAATTAAATTAAAATTTATTGTCTATTATACAGACAATAGGAGAATTATTTTCTACATTTGCCAATAAATTAGTAGGTATCATACAAACACAACATAAAAGCATAAAATCGTATCGGCGTAGTACGACGATTAGCGTTGGTACGCACTTATAAACAACATATTATCCAAAAACCATCTCCATTAAAATTTCCCAATACATGAAAAAACAGCGAACAATCGACATCAAATTGCTTCTAAAAGCAGTTTTCATGTTAGTTTTAGTCAGCAATTCGCTTTTTGCACAGACTAAAATTAACGTCTTAGTGTTTAGTAAAACAGAGGCGTTCAGACACCAATCCATTGAGGCTGGCAAAACGGCTTTAGCTAAAATGGCCAAAGAAAAAGGCTTTGAGGTAAGTTTCACAGAAGATGCTACCCAGTTTTCGGAACTTAACCTCAAAAAGTTCAATACGGTTATCTTCTTAAACACTACAGGCGACATTTTGAACAATGAGCAACAAGGTGTTTTTGAACGTTACATTCAAGCGGGCGGTGGTTATGTAGGAATCCATGCCGCAACCGATACCGAATACGACTGGCCTTGGTACAATCAATTGGCAGGAGCTTGGTTTTTAGACCACCCTTCTACGCCAAGCAACGTACAAAAAGGCAAGTATTTTGTAACCGAAAAAAACTGGGCAACCGCTGGAATGCCTGACGAGTTTGAGCGTACAGATGAATTTTATAGCTTCAAAAATATTTCTCCGAAAATTCATGTAGTCTTGAAAATTGATGAGAAAAGCTATATCGGCGGAAGTAATGGAAACGACCATCCTATGAGTTGGTACCAAGAATTTGAAGGCGGACGCTCTTTTTATACCGCCATGGGACATACCGACGAAACTTTCTCTGAGCCACTTTTCTTGAATCACCTTTGGGCTGGAATTAAGTACACAGCTGGAGGTGATGCACCAAAACCAGTTGATTTTACCAAAGCAAGACCCGAAGAAAATCGTTTTACCAAAGTGGTTTTACAAGATAAATTGGACGAACCGATGGAATTATCGGTATTAGATAAAGACCGTGTGCTGTTCATTCAACGTAAGGGAGAAGTTAGACTTTATAGTAGCAAGACAAAAACCTTGAAAACCATCGCTAACATTCCTGTAAGCTTAAAATATGTAAGCAAAGAAGGAAAAGAATCAATGGGAGAAGATGGGCTTTTGGGCTTAAACAAAGATCCTAATTTTGCTCAAAATCAGTGGATTTACTTGTATTACTCTTCTACGAAAGGTTCGTATAACGTGCTTTCTCGTTTTACGATGAAAGGAGATGAATTGCTATTGAATTCAGAAAAACCAATGTTGGAGATTCCGACACAACGGGAAGAATGTTGTCATACAGGCGGTTCTATCGCTTGGGATAAAGTAGGTAACCTTTACCTTTCTACAGGCGATAACTCTAGCCCAAGAGCAGATGGTTACAGCCCAATTGATGAGCGTGAAGGCAGAGCTCCTTGGGATGCTCAGAAATCATCGGCCAATACCAACGATTTACGTGGTAAAATTATTCGTATCAAACCTAAAGCAGACGGTACTTACACCATTCCAGAAGGAAACCTTTTCCCTAAAGGAATGACAGGTACTCGTCCAGAAATTTATACGATGGGACACCGTAACCCCTTCCGTATTTCGGTTGACCAAAAGACTGGTTTTGTGTATTGGGGAGAAGTTGGTCCAGATGCTTCTAAACCAGATTCAACTCGTGGCCCAGCAGGACATGATGAAGTCGGACAGGCTCGTAAGGCAGGTAACTTTGGCTGGCCTCATTTTGTAGGTGACAACAAAGCTTACAACAAATATGACTACGCAACGAATAAAACGTCGGAAAAATGGGATGTCAATGCACCGACGAATACATCTCCTAACAACACAGGTTTAAAGGTATTACCACCTGCTCAAAAGGCTTTTGTTTGGTATCCGTATGGTGAGTCGAAAGAATTCCCTCTTGTAGGTAGTGGGGGTAGAAATGCGATGGCTGGCCCTGTTTTCTATTCAGAAGATTTCAAAACAGCACCAAGAGCATTCCCAACTTATTACAACGGAAAATTCCTAGAATACGATTGGATGCGTGGCTGGATTATGGCTGTAACCATGGACAAAGAAGGAAACTACAAAGCCATGGAACGTTTTATGCCTAGCTATAAATTCAGTAATCCGATGGATATGGAGTTTGCAGAAAATGGTGATTTGTACATGCTAGAATACGGTTCGGGTTGGTTTACTGCCAATGACGATGCTCGCTTGATTCGTATCGAATACAATGGCGGTAACCGTAAGCCACAAATTGTTATGAATGCTAACCAAATGGGTGGTGCAATTCCTTTTAATTTGAAACTTTCAGCAAAAGGGACATTCGATGCCGATGGTGACATTTTGAATTATTCATGGAAAATAACGGGTAAAGATGGATTTGTAAAAGTTATCAATACCCAAGAAGCCAACGTGACGCTTACTAAAAAAGGTATTTACAAAGCAATCTTAACCGTAAATGACGGTAAAGGCGGCATCAATACGCAAGCGATGGAAATCTCAGCAGGGAACGAACCTCCTGTATTGAGTTTAGAAATGCCAAAAAGCAACCGTACTTTCTATGCAGCCAATAAGCCTTTTAACTATGTTATTAAGGTAAAAGATAAAGAAGATGGAAGCCTTGACAAAGGAATTAATGCGGAGCAAGTAGCTGTAACAATTGATTATTTATCAGAAGGTTTCGACAAAATTGCCATTGCTCAGGGACACCGTTCGGCAGATGCCAATGCCTTGTTTGCAACAGGTAAAAAATTAATTGATGCCAACGACTGTATGGCTTGCCATAGTAAAGAGAAAAAATCAGTAGGGCCAACCTATCGTGAAGTAGCCAATAAATACAAAGGTGACAATTCGGCTTTGGAAAAATTGACGAAGAAAGTAATCGCTGGTGGAAGTGGCGTTTGGGGCGATGTAGCCATGGCTGGACACCCGCAATTATCAGCAGCAGATGCTTCGGAAATGGTGAAAT
>JBMLRK010000119.1:0-1141 GCA_049241065.1 Spirosomataceae bacterium | reverse complement strand
ACAAGGAAAGGCCGTTGCGGTGGTTACGCATGATACGAGGTTACGACCTTTTGCCGATAGAATTGTATATGTGCTAGATGGTAGTATATCGGATAGACCTGTAGATGAAGAAATAGCGTTAAAATAAGTACTCGTTATATAGCATAACCTATTTAATAATAGTGGGTTATCGAAATCTTTGAACATTAAACTGACGACTACTTATGAAGTATTATTTCCTTTTACTATTTTTTATATCCATGCTCACTTCTTGCAATAACAAGGGTACAAAAGAGCAACAGGACATAGCGAATGCCAAGCAAGTTATTACCATTAATCACATCGTAGGCATTGGGAAAATAAGTCCAGAAAATGATATTATTCAATTGTCATCGCCAGTAAATGGCATTGTTCAGACAATCTATAAAAAGGAGAATGACCTTGTAAGGATTGGCACTTCTATTTTAGCATTAAATCATGATTTGGAAGATGCCAAATTAGGACAATTGACCAACGAAGTAACTACGCAAGCTAGGCAAATCAAAGTCGATGCGGCAAGTGTAGAAGAATTTGAGGCAAAAGTGAGTAATGCAAAACTGGAGTTGCAACGTTTGCAAAATCTACTGTTAAAAGGGGCTGAAACAGCACAAACGATAGACGACGCAAGCACCGATTTAAAAACCTTGAATGCCAATTTAAAAAGATTAGAAGCCAATGTAGCTGTTTCTAAAAGCAGATTACAAGAAACGAAAGCAGCCCTAAAAGTAGCCCAGATTGAACGACAACAAAAGATTATTAAATCTCCCATCAATGGAAGAATATTAGAATTAACCGCTTTAGTAGGTAGTTCTGTGTCCATCCAACAGTCATTTGCCCAGATTAGTCCTGAGGGTAGAATAATTGCCATTTGCGAAATGGATGAATTGAATGCTGAAAAAATAGTCGTTGGACAAAAAGGCTGGATTAGAAAGGTTGGTTCTCCCGATACCCTATCAATGGGTGTAATTTACTTTGCTTCCTCTTTTCTAAAAAAGAAATCCTTGTTTACCGACCAATCAGGCGAAAAAGAAGATAGGCGAGTGAGAACCATCAAAATGATGCTTGACCATCCCGATAAATTATTACTGAATGAAAGAGTTGAATGTGTGATAGTCATTTCAGG
>JBMLRK010000118.1:0-3731 GCA_049241065.1 Spirosomataceae bacterium | reverse complement strand
AGAGACTGATCTTTATTTCTTTAACCCTTTTACAAACGTTTCGGCGATGATTTTATGAGCCATTGGGTTCGGATGATTATCGTAAATAGCAGAATCTATTGGACTGTTTTTACCCCAGTGGACATATTTTGAATACTTTTCGTCCGCTTGAATTCCTGCTCTCAATACCGAATCAGCATCAATAAAAGGAACTTCTTTCGCAAGAGATGGCAGTGAAGCAACAAATCGTTTTCTATCGTAGTGATTAGACATCCGTTCTTCATCCGTATAGCCAAACCCACCAATATTGATAACAACCATTTGAACGCCATTGGTCTTACAAAGTTGATAAATTCGCTGATACACGTATTGCTCGATTTTCTTATTATCTGGTTCAGAACTTGGTACAATTCCTAAACGCATCCCCAATAAGAAACTTTGCTTTTTCCATGTATCCACTAACATTGGCACTCCCACCTTAAAAAAGAATGAAACCTTGTCTGAAAACGAAACAGGACTTGTTTTGAACAGCCTATTCGCAGGATTATACAAGGAAGAACGGAAGTATGGAAGATGTAACGCCAATTCTTGCTTATCATTTCCTGTAAAAAAAGGATAAGGCATTTCGCCATAGATAGTCGGATAGAACATAAATCTTGCTCTATCTGCCAACCAAGGAGAATACTGTACGGATAAAACCTTAGGATGATATTTTACGATATTTCTTTCTGCCAAAATCAACATCTGAGCTAGTCCATAGGCATCAACCCCACAATTGAGAGGTGTATAGTGCAGGCTATCTGCTACTAAAGATGCATAATTTTGTTCGGCTAACACATAATCCCCCCACGTAAATGAACAACCCAAAAACATCATTAAGCTATCTCGCTCTGCCTTCTGACTTGAGACAGGAACACGGTATCCATTCGCATCAAGTTTTATCGGTACTTCGATTTTGGAATTAGAAAGTGCATAAACAGTCTTTCCATCGCCATTAGGCACACCACGATGTCCGAGCGTATCATCTGCCATAAATACATCACCAAGTACTCCTGTATTATTTTTGTAGTGCGTATACAATTTGTCAATTGCCCTTAAACTACGATATGCTTCTTTAACTATGAAAAAGGTCAACAACAACCCAATCACAAAGCCAACGGCAGGAATTACTTTTTTAAAGGTACTCCCATCCCACCATTTTTTGTAGGTAATTGACAGAAAAAAAAGCAGGGCAATTAACATTCCAATCGCATCGCAAAGTACCTGAACCCAAACTATTTCGATATGAATTCGATTGAACATAGCATGTCCTAGCAACCATTCAACACCTCTTGGTATCTGATAAAAAAAGATGAGTATCAAAAGGATAATCAACGTAAATTTGAGATTTTTCATAAATAGTGTTCAATCGATTTTTTGATAATAATTAATAAATTAATCCATCTAATTGGGACTTCAGTTAAGATAAAATTAGATAAATCTTCTTCAAATAAATAGGAAGAATACAAAAGTACAACGGATTTGCGTCTCAATAACTAGAAAAATATTAAATTTATACTATCAAAAGACAAATTTGGAATCGGATTCATATACAAAGATAAATCTACATTTCAATTGAGGACATGCTGATATAGAGAGCTTAAAACCAAAAATGGCGAGAGATAATTCCCCCGCCATTATAGCACTACATCGATTAAACCTGAATCTTTTGAGCCACTACATAGTACCTTCCACTCGTTTCGAAGCATCTATTTTGAACCAAAGTAGTCCGCCAACAATCACTAAAATCCCGATTAGTTGAACGGGTAAATTATAACTCCCTGTCGAATGAAGAATAAAGCCAAAAGCCGTAGCCATGATAGCCGAGCCTAATTGACCTGCCAAGCCCATTGTTCCAGAAATTGCTCCAGCGTGTTCGCCACCGATGTCAGTTGCAACCGCCCATGCAACAGGGAGTGTGAAATCTTTAAATGCTAATCCGAGTGACAGCATAATAATCGCATACGTATTGTCTTGAATAAGTGAACCCAGAATCATACAAATACCAGCCATCACTAATCCGACCATTCCTACATAACGACGACCTAATTTTACACCAATGCGTTTGGTTAAATAATCCGTTGAAAAACCACCTACCAGACAGCCCACTGCCCCAAAAACAAAGGGTAAAGAAACCATCCAACCTAATTCTGCTTTGGCAATTCCTCGTCCATTTTGTAAGTATTTAGGCATCCAAGACATATAAAAATAAGCCCCATATAACAAGAAATGATACATTCCCATCAAAGCCCATAAGTTGCCATCTTTCAAAACTGCCTTCCACGATAACAAGGCATGAGCTGTTGACTTCAAGGTTCGTCCTCCTTCAATTTCTTGAATTTCAGCAGTGGTTATGCCTTTCATATCTTTAGGTTCGTCTCTAAACCAGATATACCAGCCCAAAGCCCAAACAAGACCTAATCCTCCAAAAATATAAAAGACCGTTCTCCAACCAAACTCTTCGGCAAGGTATAGCGATAAAAAAGGAGCTAAAGCACCTCCAAGACGACTCCCCATCCAAACAACTGACTGTACTCTTCCTCTTTCAACCAAAGGAAACCAACGAGCAATAGCCACAGATGCCGTCGGGAAAGCACCCGCTTCACCTGCACCAAACAAGAAACGAACAATTACTAGGAAATAAAAACCAGAAGCAAAACCTGTTAGAATGGTAAAAATAGACCACCAAATCACGATTCGGAATAACGTAATTTTAGGACCATATTTATCTACCAACATTCCCGTTGGGATTTCAAAAGCCCCATAAGCAAGTGAAAAGGCTGATAATACAAGTCCCCATTGCTTGTCAGACAAGCCTAGTTCATCCGTAATATCATTACCAATGACAGATAATGAGTTACGATCAAGATAGGTAATGATGGCAAAAATCACAAATACCAGCAATACTTGAAAACGTTTTTTCATAAGTTGTACACTCTTTTTCAGAGTAATAAATGATTATTTTGAGAATAGTGAACACAGAGTACAAGACTCAAGATTTATAACGAAATGATAATAATAGTCCTGCGAAAATTAAGGCAATCCCCAAAATACTTTGTAGGGTATACACTTCATGAAATAAGAAATAACCGATAATCAGGGCGTAAATCACCTCACTGTAACGTAAAATGGCAAGAAAACTCACATCATCACTCGGTTCTTGAATTGCTTTTGTGAAGAAATTTTGTGCTACAAAACCTACTAGACCGATTGCTAACAACCATAGCCATTCGGTACCTACTGGGGTTTTCCAGTCTTGAAAAGCGACAATTCCACTTCCTAATGCTGAGATGAACATAAAATAATGTAGAATCACCAAATGATGATCGTCGTCCCCTATTTTACGAATTACAATCACAAGTAGCCCTCCCAATACTGCCGAAAATAGCCCTATCCCTGCATCAAATAACCCAATTCGACTATCAAAACCCTTTAGTAACAAAATGCCTACAAACGAGATAAAAAAGAAAAACCATTGTAGGCGGCTTATTCTCTCTTTTAGGAATATGACGGCGAAAATAGCGGTAAAAATGGGAGATAAATATTTAAACGCAACGGATGAACCAAAAGGAATACGAGTGAGAATATAGAAAAAAGAAAACATACCCGCCGAACCAATTATTCCTCTAAATATCAGCATCTTAATATTTTTACCCCTCAACGAAATACCTTGATTGAGTAAGTAAGCGACACTCATTACCCAGCCGATAACT
>JBMLRK010000117.1:2335-4846 GCA_049241065.1 Spirosomataceae bacterium | reverse complement strand
TTACTTACCTAGCTAATTAAATGCTACTATTCAAGATTTCTGCAATATGGATAACCTTTAGCGGAGAATTCTGACGTTTCAAAATCCCTTCTAAGTGCATTAAGCAAGAGGTATCTCCACCTGTAATATATTCTACGCCGTTTTTCGTATGGTCATGTACACGGTCTTTACCCATTTTTACAGAAATTGCTTCTTCGGTAACGCAGAATGTACCACCAAAACCGCAACATTCGTCTGTCCTGTCTAATGTAATAAGTTCTAAGCCTTTTATTCCTTTGAGTAATTGTTCGGGCTTCGAGAAATGGGGAGCATTTAACTCACTCATTTGCGAGATTTTTAAGCCTCTTTGTCCGTGACAACTCTGGTGAATACCTACTTTATGTGGGAAAGAAGCTTCAATATTATCTACTTTCAGAACATCCGTAATGAATTCTACCAACTCATAAACTCGTCCACGGATTTGCTTCGCAGTACCTTCTGCTTTGGCGTTTTCGCCGTGTAAGTGTTCTTTGATATGTAAGGTACAACTTCCAGAAGGGCTTACGATATAGTCTAAGCCTTCAAAATTTTCAATGAACAAATTGTTACAACCTTGGGTCAAATGCTCAAAGCCAGAGTTTGCCATTGGTTGTCCACAACAAGTTTGTTTTAAAGGAAAATGAACCTCACAACCCAATTTTTCTAAAATCTGCAAGGTGGCAACGCCTACTTGAGGATAAAATTGGTCGATATAACAAGGAATAAATAAGCCTACTTTCATCTGATTATTTTCAGTTATTTTCAATGGTATCAGATGGAATGCTAAATCATTTCATCTGATATGTGTTCAGTTATTTTATAAGGAATTAGTTAATGAAGCTGTTGTTAGTTTAACGTTTAATGTTCAAAGAATTCGATAAGCTACTATTATCTAGCAACTTATGTCATTGGTACAATTAATAACATAAACTATTTATCAACTAATCTAATTATAAGGTTTTATACGAATTTGCGTTTTGATTGCTTAGTAATCAGCATATTTAATCCAAAATCATTTCCCACTCGTATAGTATTTCAAATCAATTAAATCTGTTGGAAGTGCTTTGCTGTTCCAGTGTCTGTGAATTGCCAAGGCTGCACCTAATGAACTTGCTTGTGCCATGGAAGCCGCATAGACTTCTACCTCTGGGAAAGCAATAGCGAGTAGGTTCATGAAAATTGGATTTTTACTAAAACCACCGTCAACAAATAGTTTTTTAACAGGCGAATTATGCACGACTAATTCCGTAGAAACTAATTGTTGAGAAACAATATCCAGCATCAATTGATGATATGCTTCTTCGTAGTTTTCTAATTCAGATAAGTCTCTGTCTTTAAAAGGAGAGTTTTTAAGCAAAATATACTTATCCTTTCCTTCAGAAGGGGTAATTTCTACCTCTTTATTGTTAAGTTTTGTAATGATGTCAGCACTGTACGCTACAGTTTTGTAGTAATCTTCTGGTGTACCGAAATGGGCTGCAATGCGTTTCGTTTGTACTTCGTGTTCATAACCTGCAAATAAGCGAGAGGCTTTTACAGGTTTTTGTTGGAACGACAAGAAACACAAGCAGTCGTATTGCAATTCTTCAAAAGTCAGCGGTGTTTCGTTGAAAGGGTTTAAGGTAATGCACCAAGTACCCGTCGAAATCAAAACGAATGGTTCAAGCGTAAAGTTTATTAAATATGGAATCAAGGCAGAAGAACTGTCGTGTAAGCCAATTCCTACTTGAATATCTTGGTTGTTGATGTTGGTTCTAATCGCTTGGTCTGCATAGAAGATAGTGGGTAACTTACTCTCTATACGTTCTTCGGTTGTCCAAGCGTGATATTTTTGTGTTCTAAAATCCCAGAGATTCGTATGACACCCAATGCTGGTAATGTCGGTATGAAACTGCCCTGTGATAATTGAATGGAGGTATTGAGGTAAATGCAAGCAATGAACGATTTTCTCGAATAATTCAGGCTTTTCATATTTGATACGATAAATCTGCATTCCCGAATTGAGATTGCCTAATACGGGTGACGCAGTACGAACGGCAAAGGTTTCTTCGCCTCCATAAGTATCATAAAATTGATTTTTTAAGTCCTCGTTATAAGGTTTTAAGTAGTTATAAAGGGGAGCAAGCGGTTTGCCTTCCGCATCTACGTACACAAAACTAGCTCCATACGTTGAGAAATTCAGCCCTTTAACATCAAATTCTGGAAGAGCCAACACTTCATTCCATGTGTTTTTTACCCAAGAAGTTAATAACTCAAGGTTTTCACAAAGATCACCGTCTTCGTCGATGGTTTCGTCGAATTGGGTAGTATTTTCCCATACAATTTGATATTGCTCATTGAATAGAAACAGTTTTTTATTGGTCTTTCCGATGTCAAATATAGCGATGACTTTTTCAACATTCATTACTTCTGAAATTATGGATTTTGAATTTGTGTGTGGAGAGGAGGGAGAGGTCGATGGAATGATAACTATTAAATTTTGGATGTTGAATT
>JBMLRK010000117.1:0-2235 GCA_049241065.1 Spirosomataceae bacterium | reverse complement strand
ATCCAATTAAAGTCCTGTTGAAATTGCTTTCAAACCTCTTTCTTTGATTAGGTTTTCTCTAACCTTCAAGTTTCTGAATAAGCCAAGTGGACTCAATGCACCACCTGCACGTAAACGAGCTTCAGCTACTAATGCACGTACATCTGTACGGAACGCATTTTGTAAAATCTCCTGAGCTGTTACTACGTCGTTATTGTTTTGAGCTTCTTCTAAAGCAACACGGTCAACCGATAATGCTTGAGCGTAAGCCATCATGATACCTTCTACCGACTGTAACAAATCTTCTAATGGATCTTTCACGTTGTGAGACGCATCAATCATCCAACCTAAGTCGTTTGCATGGTTCATGCCTCTTGCATCCATACCTTCCACTAATTCGTTGAAAATCAAGAATAATTGATAAGGTTTTAATGCACCAGCCGTTAAATCGTCATCACCGTATTTAGAATCGTTGAAGTGGAAACCACCTAATTTACCGTCCATTAACAATAACGAAACAATTTGTTCGATGTTGGCATTTGGTAAATGGTGTCCTAAATCGACTAACGTAAATGCTTTTTCGCCTAATTTCTGCACATACGAATACGACTGTCCCCAGTCTGCAACCGTTGTAGAATAGAAGTTAGGTTCTGCACATTTGTATTCTAAGAACATTTTCCAGTCAGCAGGTAATGCTGCATAGATTTCTTCTAAACTTTCTAAGGTATTTTGGTACGCTTTACGGAAGTTTAATTGACCCGGGAAACAAGAACCATCTGCTAACCAAACCGTTAACGATTTAGAACCCAGCTCAATACCTTGTTGAATAACCTCGATGTTGTGTTCGATTGCTTGCTTACGAACTGCTTTGTTTACATTTTGTAATGAACCAAATTTATACGTTTGTGCTTGATCTGGCTGATCTTGGAAGGTATTTGAGTTCACCGCATCAAATTTTAATCCGTGGTGAGCAGCCAAGTCTTTGATTGCTTGTGGATTTGCTGCAATATCCCAAGGAATATGCAATGAAATTGCTCCTGACGATTGATTTAAGGAATGTAATAAACCAACGTCTTCAATTTTTTCTTCAATAGAACGAGGTTCGCCACCACCTGGGAAACGACCAAAACGAGTACCACCCGTTCCTAATGCCCAAGAAGGAATAGCAATTTGGAAGTCAATCAATTTTTGGATAATTGCTTCGCTGTTAGCGATTTCGCTAGTGATATAGGATAATTTACGTTGATGACCCGCAAGGTTATCTTCGTTATATTGAGCTAGTTGATTCTTATCGAGTTGCATGATTTGGATAATTGAAACTAATGAATAATCCTTGTTAACTGGGTCAACGGGTTTTAACCCGTTGTATGATTTTATTTGTAACGGGTTAAAACCCGTTGACCCTCAAAAATATCATTGCAATGGGCTAAAACCCGTTGACTCCCAGAGGGCGTTGGGTTAAAACCCCTTGTACCCTTTTAGTTAAAATGAAATACTTCTTTGAGTGACACACTCACTGGAGAGTTATCAGGATTAGCATCCATGATGTCGCCCATATATTTCCACCATTTTTGCATGACAGCGTGTTGTGGTAATTCATCCAATCTACTTGGGTCTTCGATTTTCAATACGCCAAATAAAGCGTAGGTATCTTCGTCCAAAAAGATTGAATAGTCTTCGACACCAACACTTTTAAGCAAATCAGCCAAGTCAGGCCAAAGTTCGTCATGTCTTTTTTTATACTCCTCCGCTTGTCCACGGTGCAGTTGCATTTTGAAGGCGACTCGTTTCATATTGATTGTGTTTCGAGTTTATGAGTTTAACGTTTATGAGTAAATTGTACATTCACTCATAAACGTTAAACTCATAAACTATATTAACGATAGAAGCCCATTGCCACGCCACCATCTACGTTCAAAGCATTACCTGTTGATTTACCCAACAAGCCACCTACGAATGCGAAACAAGCGTTAGCAATATCGTCTGGAAGAATGATTTCGTTCAATAACGTACGTTTTGCATAGTATGCTGGCAATTCAGCTACTGTGATTCCGTAAGCTTTAGCACGACCTTCAGCCCATCCGCCTGCCCAGATATTAGAATCTGAAATTACAGCATCAGGGTTAACCGTGTTCACACGGATTTTGTCGCCACCTAATTCAGCAGCCATCAAACGAGTTAAGTGAGCTTGAGCTGCTTTTGCAGAACCGTAACCAGGGTTGTTTGGTCCAGCTACTACGGCATTTTTAGAAACAA
>JBMLRK010000116.1:30613-32503 GCA_049241065.1 Spirosomataceae bacterium | reverse complement strand
AGAAAGCTTCACCGACCCTGCAATGGGGGGAGTGGTGTAGTATAGCCTATTGGTCAAAAATTACTAAAAAAGCCTGATTCGGTTGAATCAGGCTTTTTATTAATCCACTATTCCCACTCAATGGTTGCTGGTGGTTTTGATGAAATATCATACACTACTCGGTTGACACCTTTCACTTTGTTGATAATTTCATTCGAAATTTCTGCTAAAAATTCATACGGTAAATGACACCAGTCAGCCGTCATTCCGTCAACAGAACTTACTGCACGAAGTGCTACTACTCGTTCATACGTACGTTCGTCGCCCATTACCCCTACCGATTGGATAGGTAATAACATCGCTCCTGCTTGCCAAACGTTGTCGTATAAACCTTTCGATTTCAGTCCGTTGATAAAAATATGATCTACTTCTTGTAAAATCTGTACTTTCTCTGCCGTTACATCTCCCAAAATACGAATTCCTAAACCTGGGCCTGGGAAAGGGTGACGACCTAAGATAAACTGAGGAATACCCAATGATTTACCCACTAAACGAACTTCGTCTTTAAACAACGCTTTTAATGGCTCAACCACTTTCAATTTCATATAGTCAGGTAAACCACCTACGTTGTGGTGCGACTTAATGGTTTGTGAAGGGCCTTTCGTTGAAACCGATTCAATGATGTCTGGATAAATTGTTCCTTGTCCTAACCATTTTACGTCTTCAATTAAGTGCGATTCTTGGTCGAATACGTCGATAAACGTTTTACCAATCGCTTTACGTTTTGCTTCTGGGTCTGACAAGCCAGCCAATGCTGTATAGAATTGGTCTTTAGAGTTTACGCCTTTTACGTTCAATCCTAAATCTTTATACGATTCTAAAACGTCTTCAAATTCGTTCTTTCTTAACAAGCCGTTATCCACAAAGATACAGTACAAGTTTTTGCCAATTGCCTTGTGAATCAAAACCGCAGCAACCGAACTATCTACTCCACCCGAAAGACCAAGTACTACTTTGTCGTCGCCTAATTGCTCTTTCAAAGCAGCTACGGTATTATCTACAAAGTGACCAGCCGTCCAGTCTTGTGAACATCCACAAATACCAACCGTGAAGTTTTTCAACATCTGAGAACCTTCTAACGAGTGCGTTACTTCTGGGTGAAACTGAATACCATACGTTTGTTCGCCTTTTACGTGGAAAGCCGCAACTTTCACCGATTCCGTAGAAGCGATTAATTCAAACTCTTCTGGTAATGCCATAATGGTATCGCCGTGCGACATCCAAACTTGGCTATTATCCGATACCTCAGCCAATAATGGACTATCCGCTACTTTAACCATCTTCGCACGACCGTACTCACGATGACCTGTGTTGAACACATCGCCACCTGCCGTGAAAGCAAGTAACTGAGCTCCATAACAGATACCCAATACAGGCAATTTGCCACGGAAAAGTGACATATCTACTCGTGGAGAATCTTCTTCACGAACAGAACACGGACTTCCCGATAAAATAATCCCTTTTACATCTGCTCCGATTTGAGGAACTTTATTGTATGGGTGAATTTCGCAGTAAATATTCAGTTCACGAACTCGACGGGCAATCAATTGAGTTACCTGTGAACCAAAGTCAAGAATTAGGATTTTTTCAGTCATTTTTTGATTTCGGATGTTGGATTTATTGTCCGAAGAATTGTGATAAAAAACAAACCGCAAATTTCGGGAAAATTTGCGGTTTAAAAATAAAAATATGCTTTTTTATCTGAATACCTCCTGATTTTTCTGGATACGACGTTTTTTTCTACCGATGTTTCACCTCTACGAGGTTGTTGGGAGTATGGGTTTAACACTTATGAAGTTGTGAAATCACTGTTTGCAAAACAATTATATAAAGATGTTTCACCTCTACGAG
>JBMLRK010000116.1:3005-30513 GCA_049241065.1 Spirosomataceae bacterium | reverse complement strand
GTTGTGAAATCACTGTTTGCAAAACAATTATATAAAGATGTTTCACCTCTACGAGGTTGTTGGGAGTAATAGGTTTAACCCTTATGGGGTTGTGAAATCACTGTTTGCAAAACAATTATATAAAGATGTTTCACCTCTATGAGGTTGTTAGCGGTACAGAATACGCTCTTTCTTGAAATAAAATAAATCTAACTATTGGATTATTTTTGAAACCTTGCTACCTTGACCTAAAAATTTAGTTTTCAATTAAACCAACCTATCAAAATGAAAATCCTTCAAGCACTACTATTCGTTTCCCTCTGTTTTTGGTCTAACCTATCAATCGGGCAACATGACTTTAGTAGTAATGAGTTAATCCAACAAGGGCAATATGCTCAGGCATTAACACAGTTAGAAAAGTCTGCTCTTACCGATAGTATTCAACATGAAAATTTACAACAGCAAGCCTTCTGTAATTACAAATTAGGGAGATTGGCACAAGCTAAAAAATTGTATTATTTGGTTTTAGAAAAAAAGCCATCCTCCACAGAAACGCTACTACAAATAGCCAACATTGCGGAGAAAAATTACAATCTAGCCGAAGCCTTAACTATCTATCAACGACTGAATCAATTAGATTCAAACAACACCTTCTATTGGAAAGAATTAGCCCGAATCAATATTCGGATGGAACGAGCTAAACAAGGAATTTCCTATCTCAAAAAAGCGATAGAACTAGACGGTAACGACATCGAAAGCATTAGTAGTTTAGCCAACTTATACCTCAATGATTCAAAGGATGAATTGGCAGAACCTTTGATTAGTGATGGCTTCTGTTTAGATAGTACTTCCATTAAAATTCGTCATTTGAGAAGCCGACTATCTTATCGAAAAGGCGATTTCAATGCAGTGAAGACCGATTTATGTTATACCATGAGCTTGGGAGACTCTAGTAGTTTTTACCAGCGATTACTAGGAAACGCTTATTACAGATTAGACAGTATGCCACAAGCAAAAGCTACCTTCGAGCGTCTGTTAAGCATTGGCGAAGACACCGAACAAGTGAGAGCAGGCTTGGCTTTTACCTTACTCAATATGGATGATGAGAAGAAAGAAACCATCTATGAGGCTTCATCTAACTTCTACCAAGCAATTAACTTAGGAAAGTCAGACCGTTTATCTGACTATGAATTAGGGCTTGCTGACGTGTCAGATAAATTAGGTGATACGGAAGAAGCAATCAAGCGATTCCAAAAAGTTATTAACAGACCTAGAGCTGTATTTCGCTTAGCAGAAATTTATGAAAAAAAGAAGTTAGACAAAGAAATGGCTCTCTTATATTACGATGAATATATTAAAGCTTGTGGCAGAATGAAAAAGCCCACAGCCGACTGCAACTTTATTGAATTGGCGACTCGTAGAATCAGCAATTTAAAAGCAACTAATTTGATAGAAGCATCCACCATAAGTGTAAGTATTCCAAAAGATTCCGTGGAAATGGTAGCCGACACAATACGGAAAGATTAATAAAGTAAAATGCGTTCGGGTTTCGTTATTGTTTAATCAAATCCGAACGCATTACCTATCTTCTACAACACAATCCCCGTCGGGAATCCGTCTATACTCTGTGTATTTTTCTTTGCCCAATAAGCTCGTACCCCTTCTTCTCCTTGTTTTTCCGCCCAATCTTTTAAAATACTTCGGTCTTCCTGATATTCCATCAGAGGTACAGCAAAACCGCATGATGTTTGTACTAAGTCAATATCCAGCTCATAGATTTGTCTTGCTCCCGCAATTGTTGGAAAATGAGCAAGCAAATCAGCCCATTCGTTATCGCTTGGATGATAGGTTTTTGCTTTCCCATAAAGACGTAAAATCAACGGTTTTCCCTCAAAGGCACAAAACATAATGGTCATGCGGTTATTGTCCAACAAATGTGCTGCTGTTTCGTTACCACTTCCAGTTAGGTTGAGCCAAATAACCTGTTTGGGATTGATTACCCGAAAGCTATCCATGCCTTTGGGTGAAACATTTACACTACCCGTTGTAGCGGCAGTACCAACAAAAAAAATCTTTTGATTTTCAATGAACCTCCCTATTTCGGGGCTAATTTCTGTTAATTGATTGGCCATAATTGATTTCTTAAAAATTCTGTGATTTAGTTTCCTTATCACTACGAATTTACTGGTAGTTTTTGTAGATAAATGAGTTTCTTTAAATTTTAAATTACTTTTCACGTAGCACCTCCAATAAATGTTCAACACCTAAGCATTTCAGTATAAATCACCGACCGAATAATAATTTTATGACAAAACGTTCCCAGTTAATTTTCATCAACGGCGCATTTCTACTACCTTTACAAAGTGATGTAATTCGCTAATAAATAGACAGTTACATTTTTTCATAAAATCCAATGCTCTATTGAGCTATCCTTCTTTGTCAACTAGTACATTTAGTTAACGACTAGTTACCTTCTTTAAATTTATAGCAACCCCTTTTTATACAAAGGAAAGGTTGATTTCTACCGTAAATGCTAACGTAGTTACCCATAAAATACCCATAAAGATGATAAAACAATACCTTGCATTCGCACTAACATTTATTCTTGCAGTAATCTCATGGATGAGTCTAAAATAGCTGTATTTATTTCCCAAAACATTTCAGGTCAAATTAGTTACTAATTTGACCTGATTAAGAATTATTCAAAGCGTAGATGAATCACGATTTTCATTCAAATCACCATTACTTATGAAAACTATAAAAATAGTTTTTTTCATCATAGGGATGGCTATCATCACTATTTCTTGCAAAAAAATTGATGAGGATGTTATTGACTATTCGGTCATTTACATCAAAAAAGACACGACTCAGAAGCAAACTATAAACCCCTCTGATTTAGTACTACAAAATCTCAACAGTAAGAAATAAATAGCAATCCTAAAACGCCATCAAGCGGTTGCCATTCTTCGATAATTCAATTATCGAATCGGTAATGAATTACAAACAAAACCCTACAAAGATTCAGTTAGTTTATTAACAAAATCCTTGTAGGGTTAACTACATAAGTCGCTCGATACTTGTAGAAAAAACTACTTAGTTCCTTCCTCTTTCGCCTCATCCATCAACGCCTTAACTTTCATTTGGAAGTTGGGTAGATATTTTGAAAGCATTACTCCCATGAGTTCTTTCTGAATATTTGGCATCAACTCGATACTCTTTTTGCCTATCGGAGATTTATAAAAAGTCATTAACTCTTTTATTTCGTCTTCGGTAAAATTACGATCATAAATCCCAGGAGCTTCATTGTTGATTAAATCTGTAGCCATTTCTTTCGAAAGATCCATTACTTTTGTTAAGACTTTACGCTGATTCTCCTTCTTTTTCTCCGTCATAGAAGCCCCTGCTTGCGATTCCATCTGCTTCTGAATCATGGGAATCATTCCCTCATACGATTTAGAAATCATCTGTTCTACTTGCATCAATTTTAACATTTCCTTGATGTTCTCTTGCTTAGTTTGAGAAAAACCTGCGAATGAGACACTGGTAAACAGGGCAAAAAATAGTACTAGCTTTTTCATTTGAAATTTGTTTTAAGGTTGAATTTGGACAGAAAATTAAGAGACAAATAAATCTATTTCTTACACTACATGATAAATGGTGATTATCCATGATAAATACCACATAAAAGCCTGAGAACTTTTATCGCTCTCAGGCTTTCAACCAAATTCACCACAGATTCTTAATAACTCAAGCCATATTGTTTGAGTACTTCTTCTGGCACACCCTCCCATGAGTTAGGACGGTTACCTTGATAGTCCATGTCTTTATGTCCCATTTCGGAAGAATAAAAGCCAGAAGCCGTCAAATTTCGCATTAAGGTAAAGAAGGCTACCCCTTGCGAAAACTCTTTTTTGGCTTTTTCAGGGTAAGCAATATCGTCCACAATATTGATTTGCTCGGTATGTGAACAAAGGATAAATTCTTTTCCAAAACGTTTAATGGCTGTCGAATCTAGCCAGCGTAGACCCCCTCGTATGGGTGTTTTAAACTCAGGTTTATCTTTGGTAATAAACTCAATAAACGCTGGTACACCCGCTTGCGAAGCACTCCCCGAATGATCATCGGCAGGAATAATGATGTCCGACAAAACCGTAATTGTTTTTAGCTCATGGTCGGTATAAAACTTTTCAGCCAGTAATTTGGCATCACGTTCTATTTCGGTTTGGGTACGTCCGTACGTATATTTGGGCGTGGTTGGAGCAGTTGCTTTGGGCTTTGGTTTTGGCCCTTCGGCAAACTCAGATGCCACTGCGTCTGGACTAGCCACTGCTAAACCAAACGATGAAATACCAAGTGTTTTTAAATAATCTCTTCTTTTCATATTTTGAGCAAAACGTTGATGCTTACAAATTTCCTTTTTTCTTTTCTTCAATAATAAAATTAGAAGTACGTGCCGAAAGGGCTAAAATCGTCCAAGTGGCATTTTTATCTCCTTGCGAAACAAACGGAGCGGCATCGGCAACGAATAGGTTTTTCACATCGTGAGCCTGACAATTGCTATTTAAGACTGACGTTTTAGGGTCGTTACCCATTCTGGCAGTTCCTACTTCATGAATGATTTTCCCTGGTTGTTCTAAGCCGTAATTAGTACTGGCATCGGCTTTTTTACCCAAAGGCACACCACCAATTTCATGGATAATTTGTTCAAACGTATCCTGCATGTGTTTCGCCTGTTTGATTTCGTAGTCAGACCAGGTATAATTGAAACGTAACACAGGAATACCGTATTTGTCCACCACATTCGGGTCAATTTCACAATAGTTGTTATAATCAGGCACAGGCTCACCACGACCAGCCATGTGAATGTAAGCTCCATAAAAACGACGATAGTCTTCTTTCAGCGTCGCTCCATAACCACCTGCTGCTTTTTTGATACCTTCACGAGTCGGGAATTTTTCATTAATACCTTCAATACCCCAACCAAAACCGTAGGCAGGCATTCCCATACCCCCACCGTATTCGATGTGATACCCTCTTGGGAAATCCAGTTTTTTGTTATCTAACCACCAAGGAGTATAAACGTGCATTCCTCCTACCCCGTCTTCGTTATAGCGTTTACGGTCAAACAATTCAGGAATAATCCCCGCACGAGAAGCCCCCGTTGAGTCGTTGATATAACGCCCCACGATACCACTTGAATTCGCTAGGCCATTCGGGAATCGAGCTGATTTTGAATTTAATAACAAACGAGCCGTTTCACCAGCACTGGCTGCCAAAATAACAATTTTGCCCTTTACGACCTTCTCTGTCATCGTTTTGGTATCTACATAAGAAACTCCAGTGGCTAATCCAGTAATAGGGTCAGACAATACTTCTCGTGCCATTGCGTGCGTAATGAGCGTACAATTTCCCGTTTTTATGGCAGGAATCATCAAGACAGAAGAAGAAGAAAAATCGGCATACGCCTGACAAGCTCTACTGCATTGATTACAGAAAAAGCACTGTCCACGGTCTTTATTAATGGGTTTTGTCAGAATGGAAAGTCGAGAAGGAATCGTTGGGATTCCTAGTTTTTTATTGCTTCGTTGAAGCATCAATTCGTGTAATCGTTGTTTGGGAGGGGGTAAAAAAATACCGTCAGGATTGTTATGAATCCCTTCATTTGTACCAAAAATACCAATCAATTTGTCGATATAGTCGTAGTAAGGCTTGATGTCGTCATAGCCAATTGGCCAGTCATCCCCTAAACCATCAATGGATTTTCGTTTAAAATCATCTGGACCAAAACGTAGTGAGATACGTCCCCAGTGGTTGGTACGTCCGCCCAACATACGAGAGCGAAACCAGTGAAATTGTGTTCCTGCTTTAGTCGTATAAGGTTCTCCATCAATTTCCCAACCGCCATAAGCGGCATCAAAATCTCCAAAAGCACGAGTAGAATTTGCTCCACGACGAGGGGATTCCCAAGGAGCTTTTAATTGCGTAATGTATTTGGGGTCGGCAGGGTCGTAGTATTGTCCAGCTTCAAGTACACAAACTTTAGCCCCTGCTTTGGTGAGTTCATAAGCAGCCATTCCGCCACCAGCACCAGAGCCAACAATAACTACATCATAAACCGTAGCGGCTTCTTTTATCTGATAATCAAGCATTTTGAGATAATTAAGTTGAATTTTTCTCTCAATATACTTGCTTTTACAATCAAGGACATCCTGTATTGTCTGCTAATAATACATAATCAACTAGCATTTTCTAAATACCCAGTAACCTACATAAGTGACAATGAGCGATACTATAAAGGCGAATATCAGGGTAATTGTATAACCTAGCTGATTCAATTCGATAGAATCCAAAAAGATTTTCATACAAAACCCATAGATAATAAAGCCCAAAATAATGATGGCAGTTATAAAATAATCGTGAATATGAGCGATGATATTATTTTTAATGGTCTTCATTATCAATTAGTGGTAAAGCTAAGAATACTAGGTGCAAACAAACGTGATTTTCAAAATAGTTAGAAGACAAAATACTACTTGACTTCATTATACAATATTAACCGATTCCTTCTATTCTGTAAACAAATTACTCATTTTTTATATAAAAACGCCATTTCATGGGCAAAAAACGCATTATATCGAGTTTATGGAATTAATCGAACTCCACCTAATATCACACAAAAGTGTCATTTACAAAGATACGTTGAGACACTACCTTTGTTATCGTCAAAACCAGCACGATATGAATACTAGCGGAATTCGTCCACACTTTTTAATGGTTAATCTCAAAAGAAAAATCTATATTCCTACTAGCCAAATTATCATGCTAGAAGGATCCGGAAATTATACGATTGTCCATTTACGCTATCAACGCAAACAGCTTTATGCCAAGTGCATCAGCGTGTTTGAGGAGATGCTTTTGCCCGAAGGATTTATTCGAGTACATCGTGGATTTATTATAAACCCACAATATGTCATCAAATACGATTCGATACGCTGTATTATTTCGCTTAGACACAATTTGGAAGCAACGGTTTCTCGTCGAAAAAAGGAAGAAATAAGCTCTTTATTTTGCGATTAGTAGCTTTCCTGTTGTGGGTGTATAGTCTCCGATTTTCACCCGATAAAAATATAAATCGTTTGGCAAAACTCGTAATTGTTCTCCCGACAAGTACCATTCATTCGAACCAATTCGTAAGTCTTCTTTCTGAAAATCTTTTGTATAAACAACTCGTCCAAAAGCGTCAAACACCTCAATACTAGCCGTCTCAGGAAGCGTACTTCCAGTAAGTGTAAATACAAATTTGGTGTAGGTTGTAGCAGGATTTGGATACACCTGTACTTTTTGTAATCCGTCTTCCGCAATCACCCGAAACGTCACTCGATAAGGTTGTACACCTGCTGTATTACCCGCTACATCTGTCCCTTGTACTTGAAGCGTTAAGGTATCTCCCCCGATAAAGTTAGGACGATAATTTATCCGAAAGTCATTATTTTCATCTGCTATTTTCCAAGAAATCAAGGAATTACTGAAATAAATACGTTTAAAACTACACTTAGAACAGGCTTTAAGCCACAAATCAATGCCTGTGGTATCTTTTCTAATTCGATAAAGATTTTCGTCTTTAAGTCGAATCTGAATCAGCGGTTCTTTCGAAACGATGGCATTATTGGCAATTTGCTTTCCGTCGAAACTCACTTCCAACAAGGGATTTTGCTTGTCTGCTTCCACTTGATACACCAAATCAAGGCTATTATTAGTGTAATTTTGTTCAAGCTGCACTTGTGGATTTACAAAAACACTCAAGACATTTTCACCGCTCCACGTTCCTGTTTCGATGGATAAATCAATCGCCAGAGAGTCGTTTCCTGCCAGCGGTTTCACTTTCAGTAATTTCACCGCTTGTTTTCGTTGCGTCCGATTCGTTAAGACTTGACGCACCACAAGCGAGTCCTTAAATGCTTGGGTTGAACTATTTTTAAAATAGAACCGCACATTCATCGGTTCATATTCTTGTTTTGTTGAAATCGAACTCGCATCCGCACGAATCACTCCTTCTGGCACAGGCTTATATCGCACCAACCATTCTTTCAACTGCGGAGCATTTGGCAGCAATGACTCGTCTAAATTTTGGACATTCACCCGTATTTTAAGTTTAGGATACAGTCGAGCATCTATGTCTTTCAACGAGTGCGAACTTCCTACTAAATTGGTTTTCAAAAGTGTTTCAGTCCCTTGTGTATTAATTCCAATGATGTCGGTTGAAAAATCCTGTTTGGCATTTGATGTATTAGCAACTTTTAAATCCATCTGTTCCCAAGCACTGGCTTCTCCGATAGCGGTAGAGGTAATTGAACCCGAACGATAAGCACTATTGAGTGTATAATTCAAGGCTAATTTTTGAACGATAAACGGGGTAGTCGATTTGGGGTCAGGAAAAAGTTCTACCAAAGGTTTTTTACTCCCTTTCCGTGCCAATAAAATATAAGGAGAACCGTCGGGCAAAGCCATCAAACGAGCCGTGTCTGCCCCTAATTGAGCTAATCGAATGCGACTTTCAAGGGGCAAATAGGTTTTGTGCATGGTATAGCCATACGTAGAAATTAGCACATAATCTCCCTCCGCAAGTTCGTCCAGATAGGTAGTTAACAGATTTTGAGCCTTCACTAAGGTCTGATGCAAGACTCCCACTCGGGCATCGGTTGTTCTACAGGTTTGATTCCATGACGAAAAAGGTGAAAAGGGTTCTAAGGATTCGCCTTTAAACGCTAAGGTCAAAAAGGCATTTCCGCCACAGTTTGCCGCAGGAACAAATTCCTGATTATCTACCGAAAGAAAAGGTTTAGTAGTAGCCAAATGAGCCCCAATCGACTGAACATCTATCTTTCGAGAACTTTGAACAAACTGATATTGGGCATTTTTTAGGATTAATTGCTCTTTTTTATCCGCCTCAAATTGCGGTAGCGAAGCCTTTGACCAACCAGTAGTTAGTCCATTCACATATCGGAACGACCATGAGTTTAGAACTTTATTATTTTCGACCAAACGGGCATAATACACCAAACTGTCCTTCGCTAACAGATTAACCAAAGAAGTAACAAACCCCTTTCCAGCGAGCGTTTTAGTGATTTTTACCACAGAGTTAAACGATTGTGTCGTATCAATTTCTAGCGTGTTCGTTACCTGTTTATCAGGCAATTGAAACTGCATTGTAACCTTAGCTGTTCCTACTACTGAATAAGGCAAAGGATAAAGCACCGTAGCGTTTGGCGAAGTAATTGTATAAGTCAACAAAGCCGTATTATTGGTTTCATTGCCCTCTGCAATGAGTTGTTCTTTGTCTATTTCAAGTAAAAATGTATTTGTTCCTACTGCTTTTAATCTATCATTTGCTAAACTAATTTTCAAGGTATCTTCCTTACGAACAGGCTTTAGACTCAAAAATGTCGTTACTTCCTGCGAAGCATCTGGATACGTTCTTGTAATGGTCACTTTTAACGGTCGAGCATCTGTACGACCTAAATTCCGAACCATTAAACGCAAGTCTAAGCTGTCACTCGTGGCGGCAACCTCTTTTATTCCTGCTACATATACATCAGAATTAGTGGTCGCATAATCAGGTTTTGAAAATGGAAATAGTCTGATGGCAGGGTCGCCCTGTAAGACAAACTGTTCGATATTCCCGATGGTGAAATCGCCCTGTTCCTTACTCAAATACCGCTCAATTGCCTTCCTCTGAATTGTTCCAAAGGGCTTATCGAAGGTTGTACTATCGGCATAGAGTGAATGATACAGATTTTCGGTATAGCTTTTCAAGGCAAAGGGATAACCAAACCAAGCATGACCCAAAAACAAGATAGCACCCCGATTGGCGGTATTTACCCAATCTGTTCCAATATTCACTTTACCGTTATAAAAATTACCAGACTCGCAACCGTTCACCAAAAATAGTGGGTAACGCCCTTTGTTTCGGTAGCCCATCAAATCATTACTCGGACTACCAATATCCAAATCGACCACATTAAAACCCGCATGTCCAAAGAAATTGATCAGCGAAACACCCGAATTTAATTGATTGGAAATATTGAAAACTTCTACCCCTTCATCGCTTTTTTTAGTAAATAATTGATAGTTTACACCTGTGAATCCTGTGCTTGCAACCTGACCAAATCCCTTCAAATATCCCTGAAATTGTAGGTGTTCGTACTGATTACCCCCTCCGCCAAGCATAACAATATTTTTTCGCCAAGTATCGGTTTCTGTAACTTGCTCATGTTCTTTCACTTTGCTTAAATAATCTAGTACCACCTGAGGAGAACTCGTATTTAAGCGACCAATCCCCATAGCAGGCAAATACGGATTTTTGGGGTCAAGTCCTAATACGTAAGGCATATCCGAAGAGGGATAACCCGCATTGGGGATTAAATCCGTTGAAGACCGATTGGCATCGAAACGAGAACTAGGCAACCACTGGGACGTACCAATGATGAAAACTTGTTGAGGGTTACCTACCTTGTACATGTAAGCTAAAAACTGTTTTATTGCCAAAGGACTCAGTTCGCCATAATTAAATTGGTCGTATAATTCCTGAACCGTAACCACCAAGGTATCGTATTTTCCACCTGCCTCAGAGGCTCTATAAGCAGCATAATCTTGCACAGGATTAGCAGAAGAAGCCACTGCCCTCATCAGTTTTGGATGAGAAATAATGAGGTAGTTTGCCTTCTTGGATAAGGCTCTAAACGATACTTTCTGAATCGGGAAAGCTACCTTTTGAACTTGGTCTGTCACGTATATTTCTTGCCGATTATCCTTGCCTGCCAAACTGAGCGTTAGATTTGTTCCATTCTGTAAACCCTTTAGTTTTTTGACCTCTCCTAAATCCGAAATATCATAGACCAATGCCGAAGTTGGCACATTTTGGAGAACGGCACTACTTGTTTCTTTCGCCCAAAAATGAAAAGTTTTCTCTTTTGCACCTGCTAAATCTAGCCCTTGTGGGTAAGTCAGTTTGAGATAAGCAAGCGAGTACGCTTTGGTATATCCGTCCTTAGACAATGTACTAATGCTTAATTTATTGCTCGTAAAATCGTCTGACGTTAAGGTTTGTTGAAAGGTAGGCGTTTCGTAATTTTCCCATGAAGAGTTACCTAATGTCCGAGAACCAACCCGCCATTCGACCTGATGAGCGTCGGGCGTTATTCCTACTAATTGCCCTGTGAATGTGGGAGTAAAATCCGTATTTTTCTGAAATTGACTCAGTACAAACGAAGACTCAAACGGCACTCCCGTACTCTGAGGAGTAGAAAAATAGCCTTCGCCTGTATCAAAATGCGAGAAAACAACGCCTTCTTCTCGAATACCAATCGGATACATCATTCCCGAAGAAAATGTAGTCGCCATTACTTGTACTATTTCTTCTTCGTGAAATGTCAAGGGCTTAGCCGTTTGCTGCGAAGAGCTACTTAACACCTGCATTCGCTTACCTTTGAGCGTTGCATTTTGGTAAGTCAAGAAATAAACTGTCGTATCAGAATACAAGGGAAAATACGCATGAGGTTGAGCTTTTGCAGGAATATACAAGGAAGAATCCGCCTTTCCATCATTCGATTCTGCATAAAACTCCACAAAATCACCTTCGTCAAATGTCGCATCGCTTTCACCTTGAACAAAAATAGCCTGCTCTTTTCCACGTCGAAAAAGCTGAAAACCCTGTGGATTTACGCCTGTGGGCATTCCTGCGGTTTTTAGTTCTTGATAGGACAAGCGATACACACCTTTTTTGACAATCGGAATACGGAAATAGGGCTTTGAATAATCAATCCAAGCATTTGAATCTTGGGCAACAGAAAAAGTACTGCAAAATAGCAGTAAGAAGCATAGATAAAGGGTAGAACGTAACATGGACAAGTGACGTTAGTAGTTGAAACCGATAGATAAGCCTACAGGAATTTGAGCTAAAATAGCTATTCTCAAACTCCTGTAGTAAATTTATTTTAAATGAGTAATGGTAAAGAATAAATTGATAGTATTCTTTTACCCTAGCGACTGTTACCACAGAGGTACACAGAGTTTAAAAATCACAGAGTTTCACAGAGTTTTTCTACTTTTTCTTTGTGTAACTCCGTGTCGGACTTTGTGTACCTCTGTGGAAAAATAGTATCAATTTAATAATGCTTCATACTTAATTACTTTAATTTAAGAGAAAGCGTTATCGTTCTTTGCCCCTCTTCGTTAACCGCAATAGCAACAGTCATGTATTTGGTAGGGAGTAGATTTTCGATTTTGGATGGCCACTCAATAAAGCAACGTTCGCCCGAATACAAATAATCTTCCACCCCTATATCCATCGCTTCCTCTTCACTCTTAATACGGTAAAAATCAAAGTGATAAATATTTTCTCCTTTTTTGGTAACGTACTCATTTACCAACGAATACGTAGGACTTTGTACATTACTGGTAACGACTAAACTTTTACAAATTGCCTTAACAAGCGTTGTTTTACCAGCCCCCATTTGTCCTTCAAAAATCCAGACAGGCATTTTTTTTCCAAATTCTAAGATTGCTTTCGCAACCGAATCAATTTCCGATAAGGAAGTATATGTTATTGTTTTTGTTGACATTTTAGCTACACGTTTGAATCTCTAAAATTAAGGCATAATTCGTGGAAATCAACGACCAAGTAGCCTTAACCTTAAAAATCTTTTGAAATAAAGGTTATAAAATCCCGTTTCTTCCTCTAATCAACAACGTTTAACTAACATCACTTGTAATGAAATCATTATCACTTATTATTTTATGCACGCTTTGCTGTGTAATGGCTAAAGCACAACAATTGGCGTTTCCTACTGCCGAGGGTTTCGGAAAATATGCCACAGGCGGACGAGGGGGGCAGGTTGTTGTAGTCACCAATCTAAACGACGATGGCGAAGGGAGTTTTCGCCATGCCTTAAAGCAATTTCCTAATGAACCACTTACCATTGTATTCAACGTTTCGGGCATTATTGAACTCAAATCAAACCTTGCCATCAAACGCTCTAACTTAACCATCGCAGGTCAAACTGCACCTGGCGATGGTATTTGCTTGAAAAACTTTTCTTTTATGCTCAACGGAGCAGCCCCTAAAGGGAATCACGGGAACATCATCATTCGGTACATTCGTTCTCGTCCTGGGGGAACATTAAAATCGGGACTTTATGGGTTTGACATGGAAAATTGCCATGACGTAATCATTGACCATTGTAGTTTTAGCTGGGCAAACGAAGAATGTGCCGCCATGTATGACACCAAAAATACGACCGTGCAATGGTGCATCGTCAGCGAAGGACTCTTTGAAGCAGGTCATGCCAAAGGTCATCGCTCTTATGGAGGTGTTTGGGGCGGACAGTTTGCGAGTTATCACCACAATTTAATTGCTCATCAAAACAGCAGAGCCGTGCGTTTCAACGGTTCAAGAGCTCACGATACCTTAGCGGTTGTGGACTATCGAAATAACGTAATTTACAACTGGGGAAGCCAAGAGGCTTGTTATGGAGGAGAAGTTAAAATTAAAGGAGGGGTTTCGCAAATCAATATGATTAACAACTATTACAAACCCGGCCCAGCAACTTCGCCGAACTTACTTTTCGCCTACGCTTATGACGCAGGAAAAGACTCAAAAGGGACGGGAGAATGGTTTTTGACAGGAAATGTGATGGAAGGAAAGAAGAATTTAACCAAGAAAAATATTCGAGGACTTGACCTTTCTCAGGTGTTGGAATCGAGTAAAGCTGAAGCTAAAGAAGCCTTTCCGATTAAAGAACCCATCACGATGCAAACTGCCGAAGAAGCCTTCCAATTGGTGTTGGCAAATGCTGGGGCAACGTTACCCAAAAGAGATGCGACGGATGCTCGTGTGATTGAAGAAACGAAAACAGGTAAAATTAGTGGATGGGGTGTATTTGGTAAAAAGGGAATTATTGATTCGCCCGAAGTGGTGGGCGGATGGGCTACCTACAACAGCCTAACCCCTCCAACGGACTCCGACAAAGACGGAATGCCTGACGCTTGGGAACAAGTAAACGGACTCGATAGCCAAAATCCAGCAGATAGAAATACCCTATCAAAATCGGGTTATACGATGTTGGAGGTGTATTTGAATGGGGTGAAGTAATTTTTATACCACAGAGATTCACCAAGAATCACAGAGTTTCACAAAGAATAGTTTTCATTCTCTTACGACTCTGTGATTCAATTATTGAGAGAAAACACTACTCCTCTCCCGCTTTATCAACCCACGATTGGGGTAATGTTTTGGTGGTCTTTGCTCCGAGGCTTTTGATTTTTTCGGCAGTACGAACAAGATTTCCTCGTCCTTCGGTGAGCTTATTTACGGCTGCGTGATACGTATCTTTGGTGCTGTTTAATTGCTGTCCAATTTTAAGTAAGTCGTTGGCAAAACCTTCAAATTTATCATACATATCGCCACTCAAACGGGCGATTTCTAAGACGTTTCGGCTTTGTTTTTCCATTTTCCAGACGCTTGCTACGGTGCGTAAGGTGGCTAGTAAGGTTGTTGGGCTAACTAAAATCACTCGTCTATCCCATGCAAAATTAAACAATTCTACATCCGACTGAATTGCCAAACTAAAGGCAGATTCAATAGGCATAAACAAGAGTACAAATTCGGGGACATTCAAATGGAAAGCACTTTGATAGTTCTTTTCACTCAATAAACGGATGTGATTCCGAACGGAATTAAGGTGTAAATTACGGAATCTTTCTATTTGTAGCGGGTCTGTTTCGCTTACGTATTGTTCGTAAGCCACCAAAGAAACCTTTGCATCAATAATCAGGTGTTTCTTTTCAGGAAGGTAAATAACGACATCGGGTTTAATCGACTGCCCTACTAAATTGGTACTCGTAACCTGCGTTTTGTACTCAACATCTTTTACCAAACCCGAACGCTCTAATACTTTTTCAAGAATCAATTCGCCCCAGTTTCCTTGCGTTTTGTTATCTCCTTTCAGTGCGTTCGTTAAATTATGAGCTTCTTGGCTGATACGAGCATTTAGTTCATACAGCTTTCTAACTTCGGTAACAAGACTAACTTTTTCTCGAATTTCTTGGTCAAAACTCTTCGACACTTGTTGTTCAAAATCTTTGATTTTCTCTCTGAAAGGACTTAAAATCTGCTCCAGCCCTTCCTGACTTTCGAGGGTTAAAGCACGGGATTTTTGTTCTAAAATCTCGGAAGCGAGGGCTTTAAAATCGTCTTTTTGATGATGTAGTTTATCTTCAATGTTTTGAAAATTGGCTTCCGCAGCGGCTAATTGCCCTGTCAGCTCCACTACTTTTTTACGCTCAGAAGTTAAGTCAACTTGAGCCTTAATTAACTCTTCTTTAGTAATATCTAAGCGATTTTCGGAAATTCTGAAATTGTTTTCCAACTGAGTTTTTGCATACATGTAGCCAATAAAGCCTCCAAACAAAACTCCTAACAATAAATAAATAGAATATTCCATACCGACAAAAGATTAAGAAACTTACTTAGCCACAAAAATAGGTAAATCAGAGAGCAAAATAAAGAGAACGCCAACGGTCTGAACAACCGCTAAAATGGGCAAGACCGTATCGAGGGTATCCTTAAACGTATCTTCTTTGGCTGGATTATAGTGTACCCACCAAATGACAAAAATAATATTCAGAATAAAAGCAAAAACAGCCCACCCTCTATCCTTCGTAGAAGTAGTAGTTGACCCTTGCCATCTATCTATCTTATGTTCAACCACTTTCATAGCAGCATAAGTAGGTAAATTGACAAACATCATGGGTTTTCTAAGCTCAGCATTGACTTTATATTTATCCACATGACTATATCTAAAGCCATCGTCCTCAGTTTGTTTACTAGTAAACCAAGCAGTCATTACCAAGGCTCCAAAAAAGAGTCCTGCGCCTGTAATGAGAATAAAACGGATAAGCTGTGTTGAGGTATTCATAGATTACGAAATCTGCGTATTACAAAAGGAGTTAGTAACAGAATCAAGAAAAATAGTGGGAATAAAAGACAACCCATGACAAAAATAGCCCAATATGTGCGAATCTCCAAGTCCTACGATTTCAAATTTCAGGACATAGCACCTTCATCGCACCAATCTATATTTTATTCGGTTAAAAAGTTCTTTCTTACTATTAAATTGGATAACATCTGGTATTCTTCTAATTTTGGGATGTACAATTCGTAAGATGACCAAATTACTGTATCATGGCGATAAAATTTACCAGTCAAACCATTACATGCAACAATGAAACTATTTTTATTGATAAAATTATCTATATAAAAAAAACGGCTAAAAGTTACAAAAAAGATAACCCTCCCAGATTTACTAAAAAGGAATTAATATACCCCAAAAAGCTCGCTTTACTCATCTTCATTCTTTATATAATTCACTTTTACGTTGGTCTCAATTTTTACTTCATTGGTGATTTTTTCTGTATCTACGCCATGCTTGAATGCTTGTTATTAGCTAGAAAAAGAGTGCAAATAAACAAAGCAACCCAAACGAGAGAAATAAAAAAGGCCTATTTTATTTTTGTAAAATGGGGAGTAAAAGACGATGAACAAATCAATCTAGCAAGTGAAAAAGAAAATCAAATCACTGACTTATTCAAATATTTAAGTGACCTATATTATGGCGAAGTAAAAGGGCCATTTGAGGCTGATGCCATCAATAACTATTTTCCACCTAAAGATGGAGAACCTTGCACTTTTTACAAAGGTTTTGATGAGTTTAACCCTTCTGATGAAGGAGGAAAAAGTAAAAAATCAGCTCAGAATCTATTAGACGTATTCAATGATAGCTTAGATAATTTAGTAAATCAATACGCCTTATGGTTAGAAAAAACCAGTGCAAGCCTTAGAAACTTCTGGAAAAACAAGTCTTTTAGAAATATCAAATTACCAAGACGGGGCGACAAATAAACGTGCCTCCATTTTCACAAATAGAGGCACGTTTCTCTTATATATCAAGACTTGTTGTTGTGAGATGGTAAGAACAAGTACCGTCGCTACGATGAGTCAAATATCCTACTTGGTATCTACCTTTTTCATAACTTGGTGTACGAATAAAGACCGTAAAACTTTTACTCAATAAGCTAAAATCAGTAAAGATTTGCCTTTTTGCATTCGATAATGGAGTTGTTGCAAGCAAATAACGCTTCGCCGTTTTCTCTTTTGTCAGGACTATAAAAATAGCATCTTGAGGTGTCTTTTTTTGAAAAGTAATGTCGTTGCAACGTAGTTCGATGATGTTTCTAAAAAAGGAAATATTAGGATATTTTTCTTCCTCTATTGAGACCGTCTTTGTGAACTTCACCGTACTATCAAGCTCATATTTTCCTAAAGCAGAAACGATTGCTGGTTGATTCCAGTAGGATGATAACCCCCAAATACCCTGTTTATACGTTGCCGCCATAAAGGGCGTTGCATTGGTAATAAAGCCATCCGACACGCATAACATTGTTTGATTACGCACCCAGTTATATTCGTCAGCACGATAGCCGTAATACCGATTATCCACAATTGGCGTATATACACAGTAAGAAGAGAACCAAAATATAAAGGCAAAAATAGTAGAACCAATAGCGATAAGTTGGCGATTAATTCCTTTTAAATAGTCAATCAATACAAGGTAAATTATACTAGAACTAAGAGCAGCGTAAAGAGCAAATCGACTAGAAATAACAATGCCATGCCAAGAACGAACTACACTGATTACTCCTGCGGTACAAATAATCAGACAGAACAGGGTTAATAACCCTAAATTATCATCAATCCGACGCTTATCATTATCCACCAATCCCTCTTTAATTTTCAATAATATAGCGATACCCATTAGAACCGCTATCAATCCTCCAAAAGCAACTGCATACCTAGTATTTCCATGAAAAAATACCATCATATTGGCTCCAATAAACCCACAAAACGATTCAATGATTTTCAGAAAATCTAGGGTTGGATTCGCTGCTTGTCCAGACTTATAGCCTAATAAATAAAGGAATAAACACGTTCCCATTCCTACTATCCAGATGATAATCTCTTTATAACGCTGCTGTACTAGTAACATAAAGAAGGCTGCTGGAAAAGCTAATATCCCATTCCCATGCGTAAATGTTCCACAAAAGGCGATAAATATGGCTAGGTAAAATAGAGCCTTCTTCTTGGTTTCTAATAAGGTTACAATCAGTACAAAAAATGTTACCACAAAGGTATGTTGCATTCCATTCAATGCCCAAAAAGAAACCTCGTACATTTGAGGTTGAAAGAACAAGAAGGGTACAGGTAAGAAATAGACAATAGGTAAGTTCTTCTTCTGAAATTGTTTGTATAGAAATAGAAAAATCAACCCTAAATTAATATTGGCTATAATAATATACGTCTTGAAATTAAGCTGCCCATTAATGCCATAATCTATTAGAGCAATGAGGCGTGGAATCACTAAACGATGGTCATTGGCAACCTTGAACAATTCTTTAAGAAATTGCAAGAATGACAATTTTGTATTTGTGATTATTCCAATAAATTCAATCAGTAAAGTATCGTCTTGAAAAGGGAAGTCTAGCGTATAATTCCAGACAAAATAAGCATGAAATAAACAGACAGAGCCAACAAGAAATACGGTTAGCCACGCAACAAGTTGTTTACTATTTTTAAGATTCAAGGGCATTGTAATAGGGTTTAATGCTCGTTTCTATAACTTAACTTTAGGAAAAGCATCTACGTAACTTTTCTTGCTTGCATTCAGTACCAACACATGATTCTTTTTAGCATATTTAGCCAATACTTCGTAGCCATAAAAAGCTTTGGATAGTGACACAAATTGTTGACTCATGGTAGGTACATGAAAGTGTTTTATTTCGTTGAACTTTACAAATTGCTTCTCGGCTTTATCGTAAAAATGCACATCTTTAGCTTCTAAACCACCGTCGTCGCCTACACGGATATTTTCGTGCCAAGAATGGTCTGCTCCGAATAAATAGATTTTTTCAAAACGACGACCAATCATTAAAAATAAAGCTGCCACCATGACATTCTGAATCTGAGGCATTCCTAATCCTGTCTTAAAGAACCAATATTTGATGGTTTCAAAACCTGTAAAGATGGTATAATTACAATAAACAGCCTTTAAATTCGGATTATGCTGAAGGATTTCTTGAAAATAGGGCGATTTCTTGGCCTTTTGCGTGACATACAAATTCATAGGCCAAGTGGTTCTATTCCGAATTCCTTGAACCATGGCTTTGACATCCTCTCGATGAGCTTGCAAGGAATCTAACTCAAAAAAAACAGCATCGAATAGAATATAATTCGTAGGTTTCAAGACCTCATAATAGTCAGAGGCAACAAAATTATTGACACAAATTAACTCCGTCGTTTTCAGAAAAGCGATGTCATCTTGCAACGTTTCTCGTAACGAAGGGCCATTCCCTAATATGGAACAAGCAACTTGTTGCCTTATTGGTAACGGTGAAGGTTTTCTAGTAAAAACAACCAAACGAATAAGCGAAATACAGGTTTCTATCAGCAAACTAAGCGTATTTCCTAGTCGTAAGGCAAGCGTAATGAGTTTATTCATTTGTTTAAGGTAATAACTCTAGTTAAGTAATAATGTTGAATTATGGATTTTGGATTTAATCACCTAGTTATCAATTCTTTATAAAAAAATAAATATCAACTAATTTTGCACTATTAAGTACAAGAAATTATTTAACTAAACTTTATAGGTTTTTATACCAACTTATTTTGTCCCATTACTTGTCTTATCAATGAACAAGTAATAATGTTGAATAATTTAATACATTAAGTCTTTATAAAAATTCAAAATTTAACATTCATCATTCAACATTACTAAGGTTTTCTTGAAATTAAAAACTCCGCCAATTCCCAATCAAATGGGGTATCTAAATCAAGTGAAAAGCGATTGTCCATGACACACTTTTTCACTTTTGAAAAGTCTTTGAACGAATTTGCTTTTAGAAGGGCTTCTACTGAAAACACGTAAATAGAGCCGTTGAATTGATAGACGGGCGGACAGTCTTGCCGACGGGTGTAACTCCCAGTTCCTTTTGAAACCTGTAAAAAAGCCTCATCGTTTTCTTCAAAAAGATTGTAATAGGGATTATTAGCAGATTCAACCACCGACACTACTACGTCGGTCTGTTCATCAAACAGGGCAAAGGCATCTGTCAAATGTGCCTCCTCCCGAAAGGGCGAAGTTGGTTGAAGTAATACCAAACGCTCATACTGTTTTCCTTGAGCCTTAAAAAACTCGATGGCATGGTGCATCACCGCAAAAGAACTACTAGTATCTGTCGCCAATTCGTCTGGTCTAACAAAAGGGACTTTTAAGCCAATTTCCTCAGCACAGGCAATTATCGAAGTATCATCGGTAGAAAGACAAATGGCTGCATCATCTACAAAAAGCCTAGCATACTCAATGCTATAATGAATCAAGGGTTTGCCAGCAAGAGGCTTACTGTTTTTATGAGGAATGCCCTTTGACCCTCCTCTGGCTGGTATCAAAAAAAGTGTATTGTTCATGCCTACTTATACAAATTTCAAATGCTTGATGTCTTCTTGTGCTTTGTAAAAATCCTCCATACGACCAATGTCTAACCAATAACTCAAAATTGGGTCTGCAATTAGTTTCTTTCCTTGAGCAATGACGGTATTCATCAAATCGGTAGCATCAAAAAATTGATTTTCTGGAATAATATCCAGCAATTCCTTTTTCATCAAATAAATTCCTGCATTTGAATAGTAGGTATAGCGAGGTTTTTCTTTAAAATCCTTTACGACGTTTCCCTCCAATTCCATCACCGCATAAGGGATATTGACATCATAAGGAATGGTGGCAACTGCCATATCTGCTTCTTGCTCGATAAAGGTTTCAAAGAAACTTTCAAGGTCAATATCGGTCAATAAATCAGAATTCATCACCAAAATATAATCCTGCGAAATAGACGGAATCATTTTTAAAGCTCCAATTGTTCCAAGCGGTTTATCTTCCGTAATGTAAGCAATCCGAGCATTTTTATGACTTCCATCTTTAAAATAATCTTGCAACTGCTCGCCCAAATACCGAATAGAAATCGAAATATCCCGAATCCCATGACGAACTAAATGTTCAATATTGTATTCGATAATGGGTTTCCCACCCACTTTCAACATGGGTTTTGGCGTTTTTTCAGTTAATGGCATCAGACGTTCTCCTCTCCCTCCTGCCATCACGACAGCCATAGCAGGAATATTCGCTTTGGTATGATAGGTATCCACCAAATGTACTAAACGCCCCTCTTTATCCAACACTGGAACAAAACGAATGTTAATATCTTTGAACGATTTTATATCCGATTTCGAATAAGCTCCTTCCGTAAAAAAACGAATTTCTTTACGCATAAACTCCGCCACAGAATCGTCAATAGCCAAATTTTTCAACAAACCTCTTCGAATATCGCCATCGGTAATAGACCCCACAATACGGTTCAAATCGTCATAAATAAACAACACTGGAGCAATAATGCCAATGGAGTCCAACTGACGAAGTGCTTCTCGTGCGGTAACGGTATCAGAGAGTAAAAACTGTGTTAATTCCATTCGTTTTAAATATAGTAAACACTCGTCCTGATGGGACTTTTATTAAGTTTTGAGCAATTGAAAGGCTGTCTATTTAGCTATTTTTACAGGGTTGAAAACAAGTTCAACAGTAAAACTCCCCACAAACTACCACCCAAAACGAGTATGATTTTTTCAACATTGGTCAACTCAAACGGAACGCTATCGCCCATTTTTTTATACCAATAGGCACTCCATTGATTTTGCGAAGGTACGAGACATAAAATACTAGCAGTAAATAAAAGTACCATACTCAACACCACCGTTGAAGAAGTCCCCATATTAGAAGCCAAATTACTCAATATTCCAAAAAGAATAAAGCAAGACCCCGCCACCAAACTCGGAATCGGAGCAATTCCCTCAGAAACCGCAAGTCGATTGATTCGTCCCAATAAATTAAACACAAAGAAGATGTTAAAAATCGTTCTGAATGCAGGTTTAATCACGGTATCGTCTTTATCTCTAAAAAAGCACCATTTCGTATAAATCCAATACAGCAGATAAAGACCAAAGGAGCATAAACATAATAGAATAAACTGGGTATTGGTCTGGTATCTTGCGTACTTATTTGTATCATTCATCTTGTTTAGGCTTATCGTACATCAAAAAATACTTTTTTCAAATCAATTGCTTCGCTTGAAACCTTTTGTAGTACGGTCATAATGCGTTCGGTCGTATGCCCATCTCCATATAGATTCTCCACATGTTGACAATGTTCTTGAAAACTCGGAGAAATCGCTTGTTCGATGGCTTCAATAATTGATTGGGTATCTGTCGGACAGTCAATAATACTCGAAACTCTGGCTCTGCCTCGTTGACGGTCGCCAATATTCACCGTAGGAATATGAAACGCAGGGGTTTCGATAATACCACTGGAAGAGTTCCCAACAACTGCCACAGCGTGTTTCATTGCTGATAAGTAGCGTAACTGCCCTAAACTCGTGTAAGCGGCCACCCGATGGGCATTTTCTTTGACATACTGCTGAATCATGTTAATAATCACTCGACCATCGGCATCTGAATTTGGCAGGGTTATCACCACTTTTACATCTGGAAAGGCATCTAACGCATCTAAAAAAGCTTGAAATTGTGTTTTAGACGATTGACTTTCGAGGGTAACAGGATGAAAAGTGACCAACAAATATGGATTCGACAAATCAAACTGAATGGATTCCGACAAGGCTTCTCTTGACAACAAATCCATTTGCAAAATATTATCAAGTCCAATTGCCCCCACATTAAACACACGGTCGGGAGTTTCGCCCAATTGCTCCACTCGACGCTTGTATTCATCTGTTGACGTAAAATGAAGGTACGACATTTTGGTAATGGCATGACGCATGGCATCGTCAGTTGCACCCTCAGTTACCTCTCCACCCGAAACGTGAGCAATTGGGATTCTGAGTAAAAACGCTGTTGTGGTTGCGGCAAAAACCTCATATCTGTCCCCCAATACGATTACCCAATCAGGTTGTAAACGCATCAAGGCATCAGTATAACCAATCATCCCTAAGCCCGTTGATTTGGCAATACTCGAAGCTGAATCCGCAGAAAGCAACATCTCTACCTTTTCATCAATGGTAAAACCATCTCGCTCAATTTGTTGATACGTCAAACCAAATTCTGGCGACAGGTGCATTCCTGTCACTAGTAATTGAAGCTGAAAATTATCCTCCTCCTGAACAGCCTTCATCAAGGGCATCAACAAGCCATATTCAGCTCGTGTGCCTGTTATGAAACATATTTTTTTCAAAACTTTCTACGTTAAAACTTATACTCACATTCTTTGAGAAGAATTTATGAAGACCATTCTTCCAATATCTCCTTAAACTGGTTTGTATCAATCACTAATACCTTCGGAAAGTCAATGTTCCTTAATTTATTAAAGTCTTTATCATGACTCACGATGAAACGAGCATTTGCCGCAACAGCACAATCTACAAACTTATTATCATCTTCATCGTTCAGTAACTGAAATTTGTAATAAGATGTTATAAGAACAATATTTGGCAGGTTATCAAAAACACCCATGACAGATTCACTAACGTGATGTCCCATGTGTTGCTCAATTATTTCTGCATATTCTGCCAATATATCCGTGGTAACGCACAGCATAAATTGCTGATTTAAAAGCCCTTTAAATAACCAATGGAGCTTAGACCTTTCTGATATAGAAACCAATAACACATTTGTATCAACTGCAATTCTCTCAACATCAATTGAAAATTAGTTATTCTTTTTTCTCATTTTCGTTTCTAACATTCTATCAACATCCTCATTTGTCCACCCTTTCTCATCCCACATATTATTTGCTTGTTGAATAGCTCGCTGTGCAAAAAAAAGTGCCAATACTCTCCTTAATTCAGAAATATCAGTCTCTGAAAGTTGGTGCGAAAACGTTTTAAGTAGTTCTAACTGAACATTAGTTAAGGGATTATGAATAGCTTTCATACGTTTTTTTGTTACAACGTTATCAATTCATCTTCAATAAAATCACGTTGAGCGATTTGTCCAATAATGGCATCCCATTTCATTGGACTAATTCCATTGCCTGGGCGTTTTACGGTAATATTTTCTGCTGAAAAAACCTCTCCTGCTTTAATCGCACGAGCAGCAATAAGGCTCTTTCTGGCAATCGCAATGTTTTTACGCTCCGATTCCGAAATTTCTTTCACTCCCGAACCTCCAATCGCTTGCTCAATATTACGAATTGTTCGTACCATTTCAGCTAATTCTTGTGGCTCAAGACTTGCCTTGTGGTCGGGGCCTTCCATCGTTTTATCCAAGGTAAAGTGCTTTTCGATAACCGTAGCCCCTAAGGCAACCGCTGCGATGGGTACTTCAATGCCCAACGTATGGTCAGAATATCCAACTTTCACGCCCAATTTTTCCTGAATGGTATTCATGGCAAGTAAATTGACATCTTTCATGGGCGTTGGGTATTCAGTATTACAATGTAAAATCGTAATGTTTTCTTTCTTTGTACCCGAGTCTAGCAATACCTGTATCGCTTCTTCTACTTCTTGCAAATTGGCCATACCCGAAGACATGATAATTTGCTCGAAATTTTGAGCCATTTTACGTAAATACGGCAAGTTGGTCAGCTCTCCCGAAGGAATTTTCCCCAACGTAATCCCGATACTTTTAAGTAAATCAATACTCTCTAAATCAAATGGCGTGGAAAGAAACTTGATGGGCTTACGCTCGCAATAGTCAAACAGCACCTCATGAGATGCTTCATTGAGTTCCAAGCGATTTAACATTTGCCACTGTGTTTCACTGGCATCCGTTTGATTTTTCTGGTAAGATGCCTTTTGAGCACTTTTGCTAACAAGATTAGAAGCCTTAAAGGTCTGGAATTTTACATAATCAACGCCTGCTTTGTGAGCTTCATCAACTAGTTTTTTGGCCAACTCAAGGTCTCCATTATGATTCACACCTGCTTCTGCAATAATGATTGTATGTTTCATTTATCCGATTTTCGTTAAAGGGTTACCAACATAAACACCTCCGCTTGCTAGGGACTTGCTAACCACAGCACCCGCCCCAATCAAGGTATTAGGGCTAATTGACACCCCTTGATGCACCGTCGCATTGCTACCGATAAAGCAATTGTCCCCTACAGTTACCGCTCCATTCAAAACAGCATTTACAGAAATATGACAATTATTCCCGACTTCGGTTTCGTGTTCTAACACTGCTTTGGTATTAATCAGCCCATTTGTCCCGACCACTGCCTCTGCATTCACAAAGGCTTGGTGCATAATGATAGACCCTGCTCCAATGGTAGCGTATTTTGAGACATAAGCCGTAGAAGCAACAACTGTAGCCAATTTCCCTCCTGATTGAGCAATATAATCGAAGAGTTTAATTCTAATAGCGGTCGATTTAATTTGTCCAACCGTAATCAAAAATTCATAGCCCTGTTCGGCTAAAGAAGGAATTAGGTCATCATTTCCGATGATGGGATACCCCAAAATATGGGTCATATTCTCCGTATTTCTATCTAAAATTCCAACAATTTCATACTCTTTTGTTGATTCGATGACATCAATACAGGATTTACAATGCCCTCCCCCTCCAACTAAGATGAGCTTTTTCATACGCCATAAAATCGTTGTATCAAACCCACCACTTCGACTATCTCAGCATCTGTAATACTTGTAGAACAAGGTAAACTTACACATTGCCCATAGATATTACCCGCTACATCGTACTCCGTGATGTAAGCTTCCTCTGACATAAATGGTAAGCGATTCATAGGAACCCAAAATGGACGAGCTTGCACACCATTTTCACCCAAGAATGCTAATAACTCCTTTTGTCTAGGAGTTTTCACCGTATATAACCAATGGTTGGCGTGTACGCCTTCGGTGATTTGTTGAGGAATAATTCCGTCAATTTTTAGCAAAGCGGCATTATATAAGTCGGCAATTTCTTTTTTTCTAATCAAAAAAGTAGGTAATTGCTCCATTTGAGCCACGCCCATTGCTGCCAAAATATTCACCAAACGGTAGTTATACCCTACTTCATCGTGAAAATATTCATAGGCATCCGCTTTTGCAGTGGTGGTGATGTGCTTGGCCCGTTTTGCCAAGTTTTCATCATTAGTCAAAATCATTCCTCCGCCCCCTGTTGTGATAATCTTGTTCCCATTAAAACTACTTGTTCCAAAGAGTCCAAACGTACCTGCATGTTTCCCTTTAAAGGTACTTCCCAAAGCTTCTGTTGAATCTTCTACCACCTGCAAATGAAAGCGATTGGCAATTTCCATCAACCTCTCCATGTCGCACATATTACCCAATACATGCACAGGCATGATCGCTTTAATTCGCTTTCGATTCCCCACATGATAGGTTTCACCCTCAATCACTTGGGTATCGTTGCTTAGAAATTTTTCAAGTAAATCTAAATCTAGTTGCCACGTGTCGGCATCAATGTCTATTAAAAGCGGACTTGCTCCCGTATATTTAACAGCATTAGCGGTTGCCACAAAGGTAATGTTTGGTACAATGACCAAATCTCCTTGTTGAACCCCCGCTAGTTGTAGGGCAATATGTAATGCCGATGTTCCATTGGAAGTTGCAATAGCATATTTTGCTCCCGTAAAATCAACTAATGCTTGTTCAAAACGATTGACGTAGCTTCCAACCGAAGAAACCCAGTTGGTATCTAAACAATCTTTGATGTATTCCCACTCATTGCCAGCAAGGTTGGGGACTGAAAGAGGAATCATATATTATAAATGTCTGCTTTGTATTGTGACAGATTTGCTTTGTTAGAAAACCACTGAATGGTTTCGGCAATACCACTTTCGAGGGTATAATCAGGTTGCCAGTTCGTTAACTCTTTTATTTTTTGATTTGACCCAAACAAGCGTTCTACCTCACTTTTTTCAGGTCTTAATCGAATTTCATCCGTAATGATTTTTGCATCAGGATTGATTTGATTGATGATATTTTGAGCCAAATCGCCGATTGTGATTTCTTCTTGCATAGCGATATTCACTTCATGCCCAATTGTTTTGTCTGATTTTGCAATTTCGATAAAACCTTTTGCCGTATCTTTTACAAACAACAAATCACGAGTTGGGTGCAACGAACCTAATTTAATATCGGTTTTTCCGTTTAATAATTGCGTAATAATCGTCGGAATAACCGCCCTTGCCGACTGACGTGGGCCATAAGTATTAAAAGGACGAACAATGCTGATAGGCACATTAAAGCTTCTATAAAACGAATCTGCCATGGCATCTGCTCCAATCTTAGTCGCAGAATAAGGCGACTGTCCTTGTCTCGGGTGTTTTTCATCAATTGGCACATACATAGCCGTCCCATAAACCTCTGAGGTTGAGGTCACCAACACTCTTTCCGTACCTAA
>JBMLRK010000116.1:0-2995 GCA_049241065.1 Spirosomataceae bacterium | reverse complement strand
TAATTCACGAGCGGCCTGCACGACATTCAACGTTCCCTTTACGTTCGTATCAATGTAGGTATCGGGCGAGTGATAGCTATAAGGAATTGCAATAAGTGCGGCTAAATGGAAAACCACTTCAATACCCTTCATCGCATTTTTTACCCCATGTGGGTCACGAATATCTCCCGTAATGACGGTGATTTTCTGCAATGTTTCTTTCGGAAGCGTATCTAACCAACCCCATGAATTGAAAGAATTATAATACACAAAAGCCGTTACTTGACAACCTTCTTCTAGCAATTTTTCAACCAAATGACTACCGATGAATCCATCAGCTCCTGTAACTAATACTTTCTTATCTTGTAAATCCATTCTTTGGAACAATTAAATTGGTCAGCCTTACCCGTTATCCTGATATTAAAATTTAAGGTAAAAATAAGTTGAATTATTTCGGGAAAAGCGATAATGTAACTTTTCTCCGAAAAATACCTCTTTTATGCTCAAAGTTACGATTTTCTGACACAATTTGTAGCATCCATTTCCTTTGTGCTACTTCAAAAATGCTTTTACTTCTGCCAACGTTGTTTTGTATTCCGCTATTTTACCTGCCTGTTTCGCATAATTTTTGGCTTTCCCTGCATCGCCTTCTCTACGAGCAATACGTGCCAAAGCCATGTACGCCAACGCATGATAATCTTTGGTAAAGCGTTCGTCATAAGGCATTTTTACCCCTTTCAAAAGATAAGCTTCTGCGGTTTTATCGTCCTTTTGTTTCTCTTCAATTAGCCCTTTAAAAATTGCACCCGCACACTGAAACATCACTCCTCTTTGTTTTACCAACGAAGCAATGTATTTTTGAGCCTCATCAAAGCGTCCTAAAGCGGTTAATAACTCCGCTCGTTGCATTTGAAAAAGCGTATTATCTGGATATTTGTCGATTAAAATAGAATTATAACTCAAGGCTTTTGCAGGATTTCCTTCGTACTTAATATAGACATAACCCGCATAAAAAGTAGCTTCTGTTTTTACAAAAACGGTTTTCTTCGTCGCTAAATCCAACTGTTGTAAACCCAATCGTTTGTTACCGTCGGCAAAGAAAAACATAAACGGTTTTATTAAGGCATGAGTTTCTGGGTATTCGATGCGATAGTAATTATAAATTCCCGAAGAAAACAAAAACTCAGGTTGACGATCAGTCCATTCCAAGCCCTTTTTCAGATAGGCGTATGCTTTCTTCGCAACCCCTACAGCCTTCATAAAGTCCTGATTATCGGCATCATAAGCAGCCAAATACCCTAGCGTAGCTAATTCAAAAAAGTTAGCTTCAACATCGTCTTCATTTTTATCTAACATCGCTTCCGACAAGGCCCTACTTTGGTTTAGATACGCCAAATAATTACGCTGTTGAGCAGGGTAATCTTTCAGAGGAAAATATTGTAATTCGGTCTGAATAGCCATTAACGTATAGAACACAGGATGTTGAGGATATTTTGCTTTAATGCGTGCAAAAATGGAAGCAGACTCTTTGAAATCATACGAATACATATTGTCTAAACCCAACTGAATTTGTTGTCTGACAGAAGCATCACTAAGTATTTGAGCTTGAGCATTTTTTGAAATGAAGGTCATCCCAAAAAACAGTACTACGAGTAGTTTATTTTTCATCTATTTTTTTATTATGTACTTTTAGGAAATTATTGGCAATAAAGTCTTTCTTGAATGTCGTTAAAGCAAACGAAGAAAAGCGATTTTGTGTTTAGAAAGAATCATAGGTGTCACACGGAATTTTGAACTAAGAAAACATGATAAGTTACTCCCATTTTATTTTAGATAACGGACTAAAAGTATATGTCCACGAAGATCATTCTACGCCAATTGCGGCTGTAAATATAGTGTATAACGTTGGTTCACGTGATGAGGACGAACAAAAAACGGGATTTGCACACCTTTTTGAGCATTTAATGTTTGGCGGGTCTAAAAACATTCCTGCCTACGACCAACCTCTTCAACTAGTTGGAGGCGAAAACAATGCGTTTACCTCACCCGACTTAACCAATTACTACATCACGTTGCCGTCGGTCAATTTAGAAACTGCTTTTTGGCTAGAATCGGATCGAATGCTATCTCTTTCTTTTGACCCTAAGGTCTTAGAAACACAACAAAAAGTTGTAATTGAAGAGTTCAAACAACGTTACTTAAATCAACCTTATGGCGATATTTGGTTAAAATTACGCCCGCTTGCTTACACGACACACCCCTACAAATGGGCGACAATCGGGAAAGAAATTGCACACATCGAAGACGCAACGATGGATGATGTACGAGCATTTTTCTACAAACACTATCTCCCTAACAATGCTACCTTAGTAGTGGCTGGAGATGTAACGGTAGAGCAGGTAAAACAATTGTGCAAAAAATGGTTTGAACCCATTCCAGCAGGAAATGTTACCGTCCGTAATTTACCTAAAGAACCTGTACAAACGGCTGCTCGTTTCTTGGAAATGGAAGCAAAAGTACCTTTAGATGCCATTTATAAAGTGTATCACACGCAAGGAAGACATGATTTGGGCTTTAATGCCCTAGATTTAGGAAGTGATATTTTAGGCAGAAGTAAGTCTTCGAAGTTTTATACACAGCTTGTTCAAGAACGTCAACTGTTCAACGGGGCAAATGCGTATGTAAGTTCGTCGCTTGACCCAGGATTATTAATCCTTCAAGGAAATTTGAATCAGGGTGTAAGCATTGAAGAAGGAGAAGCCGCTATGAACGAAATTATGGAAGAATTCTTAGCGACCCCAGTAAGAGAAAGTGAATTACAAAAAGTAAAAAATCAAGCGGAATCAACCCTTGTTTTCTCAGAAGTAGAACTGTTGAACCGTGCCATGAATTTAGCCTTTGCTGCCAATGCAGGTGATGTAGAATATGCAAATCAAGAAGCAGCTAAAATTCAAGCGGTTACCGTAGAGAATGTGCATTCGGAAATCAAGCAAGTATTAAGACCCGAAAATTGCTC